>JBCBQE010000474.1:0-5600 GCA_039820385.1 Cyanobacteria bacterium J06635_10 | reverse complement strand
AGTAGTAGAAAAGCAAAAATTAGTTGGTATTTTCACAGACTGAAGATACTATGGCTGAGGTGGTAGCAGAAGTCACAGATTTAGAAAACCTCAATCAAACACTCACACAAGAAGGCTTTGATGTTGCTGATGTAGAATTGCGCTGGATTCCTAGTAACAACATAGATGTCACCGATTCCGAACAAGCACGGATGCTTATCAAGTTAATTGATACACTCGAATCTTTAGACGACGTACAAAATGTAACTGCGAACTTCGATATGTCTGATGATTTAATTGCTGCGAGCTTGAGTTAGTATCGGATCTGGGTGTGTCTTTATTACACTTATGACTTTAGAGTCAGAGTTTTCTTTAAGTCAAGCGATTGATATTCAACCTCTTACAGTAGAGGCTGATGTATCAGTGCGAGATGTTGTTTCCCTATTAAGTCAAACCAAAGCTAGCTGTGTTCTAGTAGTAGAAAAGCAAAAATTAGTTGGTATTTTCACAGAAAGAGACGTAGTCAGAATGACAGCACAAAGTCAGAAAAGTGCTGGATTAAGCATTGCTGATGTCATGTCAAAAAAGTTAATTTCAGTTACTGCGTACCAAGTTACTGATATCTTTATGGTATTGAATTTGATGCGTAGTCACAGAATTCGCCATTTACCTGTTTTAAACGAGCTTCAGCAGTTAATTGGTATTGTGACTCCTAAATCAATTCGCAAAGTTTTCAAGCCAGCGGATATGCTCAGGTTTAGGTTAGTCTGTGAGTTGATGGAAACTCAGGTAATTCAGGCTCATCCACTCACAAATGTTCTGGATATCGCCCTTCTCATGGCTAAAAATAAAATTAGCTGTGTCGTTATTACTGAAAGAAAAACTGAAAATATCAATGTTCCTGTTGGGATTTTGACAGAAATTGATATAGTGCGATTACGGGCACAAGGCTATGAATTTTCCTCAACTCCAGCGAAAGAAGTGATGAGTGAGCCTCTTAAACCAATTAGAAATAACGACACTCTATGGTTTGCTCATCAAAAAATGGAGCAGTACAATATCCGCAGGTTAGTTGTAGTTGATTCCCAGGGTAAATTATGCGGGATTATTACCCAAAGTAGTTTACTGCGAGTTTTAGATCCATTAGAAATGCAAGCCTTAATTAAGACTTTGCAACAAACAGTTAACGAACAAACGTTGCAACTCCAACAGCAAAATAAATCCTTGGAGAAAGAAATACGGCAGTGTCGGTTAATGGAAGTAGCATTAAGTAATAGCGAGACTCATTATCGTCAAATAGCTGAAAAACTGGAAATCACCAATCAGCAATTACAAAAACTGGCTAATTCCGATGGTTTAACGGGATTAGCAAATCGTCGCTACTTCGATTATTATTTACAACAAGAATGGAAACGTTTATCAAGAGAACAAGCATCTTTATCTTTAATAATGTGCGACGTTGATTACTTTAAAAGTTATAACGACACTTACGGACATCAATTAGGAGATGAATGCTTACGTCGAATTGCTAATGTTTTAAAATCAGCAATCAAACGCCCTGCCGATTTAGTTGCTCGTTACGGTGGTGAAGAATTTGTTATCCTCCTACCAAATACCTCTCTAAAAGGAGCAATTCATTTAGGCAAGCAAATTGGTTTAAGAGTCGAATCTTTAAATATTCCTCATATAAAATCAGATGTTAGTCACTGCGTCACTGTTAGTTTAGGGGTAGCCACGACTATTCCTCAGTTGAAGAAATCACCTCAAAATTTGATTGCTACTGCGGATGAGATGTTATATAAAGCTAAATTAGCGGGACGTAATTGTGTAGAGTTCGTTTGAAAGATCGCTGCGGGAATTTCAATAAGTAAAATGGTGTTAATTTAACTCGATTGTTTGGGAACTCTAAATTTGTAGCTAATTAGCGAAAGGGGAGAAACCATTTTAGTCATAACTGATGGCGTATCTTGTAATCGTATTGGAGTTAGTGAAGCGATTATCAATGCTACTCACAAGATGGATCGGAATGAAGAATTAGGAATTTCCTTTATTCAAGTAGGATATCAACCACAGGTAAGTAAATCCCTCAAATCTTGGGATGACGAATTGCAAGGACTAGGTGCCAAATTTGACATAGTTGATACTGTTGCGCTAAATGACATGGACAAAATGACATTGATTCAGGTGTTGATCAATGCTTTTGCAGACTAAGGGATAATTCCGGTGCGTGGGAAAAATTATCGTTTTGACAAGCTAGTAGTGAGTTAGGAGTTAGTACCATCGGAGTTTTGAATTCTCCCCATCCCCCCATCTCCACTTGTCTAAATTCTTCAAATTGCGTCACAATAGTAAAAATCCTGTGATTTATTTTAACAATGGCGCAAGCGCAGCTTTCTCAACAACTACCTACCCAATCCCTCGCACAGAAACGAGGGTACGATTACGATTTGGTAATTGTCGGCGGCGGAATTATAGGCTTAACTTTAGCTGCTGCATTAAATGATTCGGGATTAAGAATACTTTTAATTGAGGCAAGAGTACAATCTGCATCAGTAGCGAAAGGGCAAGCCTATGCAATACATATGCTGTCGGCATTGATTTATCAAGGAATTGGAATTTGGGATAAAATTTTATCACAAATAGAAACTTACAATCGCGTTCGTCTTTCCGATGCCGATTATCCAGGCGTAGTAGAATTTAATACTTCGGATATTGGTAGCCAAGATTTAGGTTATGTTGCCGAACACCAAGCCTTGCTGTATCCTTTGCAAGAGTTTGTCAAAAACAGTCCCAATATCACTTTTTTATGTCCTGCAGAAGTTATAAGTACAGAGTACCTCCAAGATATAGCGACGGTAGAGATTAAAGTCGCAGGAGAGATACGTACAATTCGCAGCCATTTAATAGTTGCTGCTGACGGAGGTAAATCGCGTATTCGTCAAGCTGCTGGGATTAAAACCAGGGGTTGGAAATATTGGCAGTCTTGTATTGTAGCATTTGTGAAACCAGAAAAACCTCACAACAATACAGCTTACGAAAAGTTTCAATCTAGCGGACCATTTGCAATTTTACCGCTACCAGGAAACCGTTGTAGGATTGTTTGGACTGCACCCCATGAAGAAGCAAAAGCTTTGTGTGCTTTAGATGACGAGCAATTCTTGGCACAATTGCAAAAACGCTTCGGCGAACAAATGGGTAAATTGGAATTACTAGGCTCGCGCTTCATTTTTCAAGTACAGTTAATGCAGAGCGATCGTTACGCCTTGCATAGACTCGCATTAGTTGGTGATGCAGCACACAAATGTCATCCCGTAGGCGGACAAGGTTTAAATTTAGGCATTCGCGATGCAGCAGCTTTAGCTCAAGTAATTAAAGAAGCCCATTCTGCTGGTAAAGATATTGGAAATATTAAGGTACTCAAAACTTACGAAAGTTGGCGCAAGGCAGAAAACTTAGCAATTTTGGGTTTTACAGATTTATTAGATAGAGTCTTTTCCAATAAATTCCTACCTTTAGTCATAGCAAGGCGCTTTGGTTTATGGATCATGCAGCGCGTATCTTTCATCAGAATATTTAATCTCAAGTTAATGATTGGCTTAAAAGGTAGAACCCCGGAGTTAGCACGAGGAGATTAACAGTCAACAGTGAGCAGCGGGCATTCATTCACCTCTCCTTGTCTCCTTGTCTCCTTGTCTTAATTAATCTGCTCACTGCTCACTGTCATGGTACTGTTCATTGTTCATTGTTCATTGTTCATTGTTCATTGTTCATTGTTCATTGTTCATGGCTTTTTTTGAAAAAAATCTCAGAAAAAATGCAAAAATGATAAATAAGATAGGTTAATTTGACCACCAGTGATGGTAAAGTGCAAGATATTCTTGTGAAATTCTCAGCGGGTATCAATGCTGAAGAAGCTACAGAAAAAACAAATTTCTCTGATTGCTGGCGCAGGAATCTGTGCCTTCCTGGTTGGAGCTATGGTTTCAGCACCTCAAATTGGTAAAAATTTGGGGCAGTTATTTAATGGTAATGGTGAATCTGAGCGTATAAATGAGGCGAATATAGCCAAATCTGTTGTTTTACCTTTGGTGAATCAACCCCCGGAAACACGTATCGCGAAATTGACCGAAATTGCCAAGGGTTCGACTTCCATTGAACAATATCGCGCTCGTTATCTTTTAGCTAATGATTTACTAAAGAATGACCAAGCAAAGGAAGCACTAGAATTACTTAATGGTCTTGAAAGAGATTATAAAGCTCTAGCGCCTTATGTTTTATTACAGCAGGCTCGTGCATACGGTATCCTTGGTGAAAATGGCAAAGCTTCCGATAAAAGGCAGGCTGTTGTTAAACAATATTCCGAACAACCAGTTGCTGCGAAAGCTTTGTATTTAATTGGAGTCGAGGAATATCAAGATCGGGCGATCGCTAATTTTCCTTCTCATCCCCTAACATGGGAGATTATTAGAGGACGCTTGGCACAAAATCCCGATCAACCACAATTGCAGTTAATTCTGGCAAAATATGCTTTTGAGCAACCGGGAATTGTTCCGGTGTTAAATCGGCTAGTAAACGAACCAACCCTTACACCAGAGGATTGGGAAGTAATTGGTAATGCCTATTGGGAAAGCAAAGAATTTGGCAAAGCAGCCACTGCTTACGAAAAAGCGAATCCTACTGCAAAAAATCTCTACCGCAGTGGTAGAGGATTGCAAATTAGTCGGGAAAGACAGAGAGCTCGAGCCGTTTTTCAACAAATGCGTAGCGAGTTTCCTGAAGCAAGGGAAACTGGTAAGGCACTTTTACGTTTAGCAGAATTAACTAGAAGCGGTACCGAAAGTTTACCTTTTCTCGACCAAGTAATCGCGAAATTCCCAGAATTTGCTGGGGAAGCGCTGATTCGTAAATCTAAAATTCTGCAATCCCAAAGAAATAATTCAGGTGCCAGGGAAGCTTTAAGGTTACTGATTACTCAGTTTGCTAACACCGAAGAAGCAGCAGAATACCGTTGGAAAGTAGCTCAACAAAAAGCGAAAGCTAAAGATTATCAAGCTGCATGGGAATGGGCTGGACCTATTCCTGTAAATAATCCTACCAGTATTTTGGCTCCTCGGGCCGGTTTTTGGGTCGGCAAATGGATAACTAAACTTGGTAAAGAAGCTGAAGCAAAACAAGCTTATGAGTATGTTGTTGGTCACTTTCCATACTCTTACTATGCATGGCGTTCCGCTGCCACTTTAGGCTTTGATGTTGGTAATTTTAATACCGTACGTGACATGAGTCCGGACATTAAAGATCGGGTGCGTCCCTTACCACCAGCCGGTTCCAACACTTTCAAAGAGTTGTATTTATTAGGACAAGAAACAGACGCTTGGCTGCAATGGGAAACTGAATTTCAAAACAAGGCACAGCCAACGGTAGCAGAGCAGTTTACCGAGGGTTTGATGCAGTTGGCTAGGGGAAATTATGTAGGTGGAATTTCCATCGTAGCCAAATTAGAAGATAGGGAACAACCGGAAGAAAGAGCTCAATATCAAGAATTAAGCCAAAAAAATATGTATTGGCAGGCTCGTTATCCATTCCCCTACTTTGACCTAATTAACAAGTGGTCTAAAGAACGT
>JBCBQE010000473.1:0-5611 GCA_039820385.1 Cyanobacteria bacterium J06635_10 | reverse complement strand
GCTTGTTCGTCAGAAATGGAACCCGCAAATTTTTCTAACCAATTATTAGTAGTTGGAACAGCAGAAAGACGATTTTGGAGTTCTGCTACTGTACGTTCCAGATTTACTAAACGTTCTTCGATAGTAACTTCATTTAACATTATTTTTTCACAGTAGAAGTTATGTTTTAAATATAGATTAGCGGAATGAGGAGAAGGGATGCAAGTAATTCTTTATTCTGTAGAATCTCAAAGCTATCTTACGCCTATGCTTCAAATAACTTGATGTATCCGATACAACAAAAGTTAAATTCTTATTTATGATAGTTACTCAAATAAAAGATGACAGACTAAAAGAACAAAAATTACAATTCATCCGCACTCACCAAGAAGCTTTTGATGTCCAACCAATCTACCGCTTAAGACTCTTTGAAGAATTTGTGACGGAAGCTGAAGGAGATTGTATTATTGAAGCTTCTTGTAAAGTCGAGTTGGATAAATTGATTGCCTCAAGATTGGTACTTTTCTTCCAAGATAAAGCAAAAAACTGGAAAGAATATCTCAATCAATCCTTAGCTTTTTTTAGACAAGTTGAAAGCCGAGTTGGTGTCCGACTCAACTATTCCCTACTCCAGCAATTCTTAGGACATAATTTTGATTTTAGTAAAGTCCAAGTTATTAGTGCTGGTATTGATTTGCGAGGGAATCTTGCTGAATCTAACTTAAAAATGCATATCAGAATAGAAGATTATCCAGAGAAGCTAAAGACAGCTTTCTCTCTAAGTGATGGTGCTAGTGATAATTACCTGAGTAATTTTGTTTCCTTAATTGGCTTTGATTTTTATTTTAATGGTGAAAGTGAAATAGAAATTTATCCTGAAGTTAAAGAAGAAGATTTTTCCAAACCTGAAGTTCAACATTTGGTACAGCGATATTTTCCCAAATCATTAAACCCTCTCCAAATATCAAAATCATTTATTATTGGCTTTTCAAAAGCAAACAACAGCCCCGTGCTTTACTACCTCCTAGAGGACAGAAAAACTTTATCAAACTACTTTAATCTCAATGATACTGCCCAAAGAGTTCACAACTTTTATCAACATCAGGAAAATCGACCCGAGGTATGGGTAGGTGTTACCAAAGAAGAATTAGAAAAAACCAGAATAGACAACGTTCGACTTTACTACCACAAATCATTTATTGCTGATGAGTAATAATTCAATACTCCCAAGCATTCCCGGGCTTGCAGAACTCAGAGAACGCACCAAAGGCTCATCAGATATTAGTGTAGCGGTTCTTGATGGTTTAGTTGATACCGCTCATCCCTGTTTTGAGCAAGCAAGTTTCACCAGACTTCCCACCCTCATCCAAGGTAAAGCTAGCGCTAGTGGACAAATGTCCACCCATGGTACCCATATCGCCAGTCTTATTTTTGGACAACCCAAAACTTCAATGGAAGGGATTGCTCCCAGTTGTCGGGGACTCCTCACCCCAAAGCCCACGAGGAATGTACGGTTGGCGCGTCAATACCTTAGTTAGTAGCGCGATCGCCGCAGTGGGAGCAGAACAAGCAGGAGCCGACGAAGGACAAATGCGCCGTACCCTCAGCAGCTTCCTCAACCGTATTTATTACGACCTACGCAACCTCGGACAAACCTCCCAAGATAGGGCACTCAACTTCGCCGCTACAAACGCTTTCCAAGCCGCTCAGACCTTTTCTGAGGCAGTGGGTGCTGGCATGGAATTAGATAGTATAAATGTATCAAAAAGTCCCTTTTGCCGGATGGATAGCGACTGTTGGGACGTACAGTTGAAGTTCTTCGATCCTGAAAACAGCCGTCGCGCCAAGAAAGTATTCCGGTTTACCATAGACGTAAGCGATTTAATACCCGTTACCTTGGGTGAAGTTCGTTCCTGGTCTTCTCCTTATTAATTGTAGGGTGTGTGACGGCCACGATCACTTATCAACAGCAATAAATAAATTTGAAATTGCCGTCACGCACCAATTGATATCCAATTCGTTTCCATGGAAATTATGTATTTTTAAACGCAAAGGAACGCGGAGGTAAGCGCAAAGGAACGCGGAGTTTTTTAGTTGAGATTATTATTGTAGGGTGTGTGACGGCCACGATAAGTTATCAAAGGCAATGAATAAATTAGAAATTGCCGTCACGCACCAATTGATTCACATAACATGTTTTACCTTTACCAAAAAAATGAAATTACCCAAACAATCCCCTCCTGTAAAACGTCCCCATTTCATTCAAACCCACGAATGTGTTGATGTAATTCACGGACGAGGAGACGATTTGCTGCACATCCGCATGGACTTAATGCACGGAGCTAATTATAACGACCCCGCACAATTTCAATATCCTGCTTACAGCTATCTAAAAATGTCTTGATGGACTCACTTTTTTGCGATTAAAAGTTATATTAATTTAGCATTTTGAAGGAGAAATTAAACAATGGCAGAACCTAGAGGAACTCGCAAAAAACGCACTGAAAAACCAGCATAATCAGAAACAAGCGCTCAAAATACTGGTGAATCGGAATCGGAAAAAACCTATACCTCAGGAACAGGATTAGAAGATTACGGTCGTTGGAAATCGATGTTTAAAGATTACAAACGAGATAAAAACGAGAAGCCTTTTCGTAGGGGTCGAATTTGGAGCTAAATTCACCAACTTTACCAATACAATACTAGTCATTGCCAGGGGTTTTAAACCCCTATTCATTAGGAAAAGTCCATAAAAATAGATTGATTAAATATTGATTTTTATTTAATACTCTAAATTCAATAGTTATATAAGTTTATTACCAATTACCAATTAAGTAAGTAGGTAAAATTAAATATGAAACCTCACCCTCAATCCCTCTCCTTATTAAGGAGAGGGAAGCCGGAGGCGCTACCTACTTACCAATTACCAATTACCAATTACCCATTACCAATGCCCGATTTAGCAGATATTCCCGGACTTTCCGCCCTCCGCTCCCACACTAAAGGCGATTCCCGCATCAAAATCGCCGTTCTTGATGGAGCTATAGATCTCGATCGCGCTTGTTTTCAAGGAGCGAATATCACCAGACTAGAACCCTACTGGGCTGAAGAATTTGACATCGATCCTCAAGATTTACAAGCCTTTCTGGATATAGAAAGTAGCGGGAAAGGTGAAGAAGAAAAAAAGGAAATGATGGAAGCAGCGATTCCCGATGAGAATATTCGGACTGGTTTGCACCTCCGCTTCCATGCTAACCATATCATCAGTTCTATCTGCGGACAGCCAGATTCACCGGTAGAGGGAATTGCTCCCAACGCTACAGTAATTAATATTCCCATCGACTACGGTAACGATGGTTTTATTAATCCTCTGAATATATCCCGTGCTATTAGTACCGCTATTGAACAGGGTGCCAATATCATCCATTGCGCCGCTTGTCATCCTACTCAAAGCGGACTTGCTCACGAATTTATTGATAAAGCTGTTCGTCAAGCTCAAGAGAATAATATTCTAGTTGTAGCTCCTGGTGGCAACGATAAAGGAGAGTGTTGGTGCGTTCCTGCGGTATTAGAAAATGTCCTCACCGTCGGAGCAATGAAAGATACGGGAGAACCATTTAAATTCAGTAATTATGGTGGTAAATATGCCAGTCAAGGGATTCTCGCACCGGGAGAAAATATCTTAGGAGCACAACCGTCAACTGATGAACCCATCCGCAAAAAGGGTACTAGTTGTGCTGCTCCTATGGTTACGGGAACCGCAGCATTATTAATGAGTTTACAATTAGAACAAGGTTCCGCACCCGATGCAGAAGCGGTACGTGCTGCTCTCACCAATAGTGCTATTCCTTGCGATCCAGAGGAAGTGGAAGAACCAGAGCGCTGTTTATTAGGAAAAATCAATATTTCTGGTGCTTACGAACTCTTGACAGGAGAACCATTACATGAATTAGAAATAGTAGAAAACTCTGATAATGATATTACTGAGTCTGTTGTGACATCAGAAACAGAAGCACCAACTACAGCAGTATTGAATCAGAGCAATGTAAGTGGCATAAATCCCATAACAAATACAGCCGAAGCTGTAATTTCTCCCAGTAATATTACAGAAAAAGTTGCTTCGACAAACCTTGTAGAGAACAATAAACCGACTAACAATATTGTCCCAAACAGCGTAATTCCCAGCCAACGCTCCAATTTAGTTTACGCTTTGGGAACCCTGGGATATGATTTTGGAACAGAAGCCCGTCGCGACACTTTTAAGCAATTTATGCCAGCGGTGACTGTAGGTAATACTCAAGTTCCCGCGAATCCTTACGATGCTCGTCAAATGGTGGATTATTTGGAATCCAACCTTTCAGAAAGTAAATCTCTTATCTGGACGTTAAATTTAGAACTGACTCCAATCTACGCCATTAAACCCGTAGGAGCCTTTGCCGCGGATATCTACGAAGTAATGCAATATATGCTTGCTGGTCAGATTTTATCAGAAGATGATGCAGATTATATCGAACGGGTGAGTATTCCAGGTATCCTTACCGATGAAACTGTTAAATTATTTTCCGGTCAAATTGTTCCCGTTCTTAAGATTAACAGTCCCAGGGGAATGTATGGTTGGAAAGTCAACACTCTCGTTGAATCAGCTATGGAAGTAGTCAGCGCAGAACAAGAAACAGCCGATGAATCCATCATGCGCCGCTCCTTAACCAGCTTCCTAAATCGAGTTTACTACGACTTGCGAAACTTGGGACAGATGGCACGCGATCGCGCTCTAAATTTTGCTGCTACCAATGCATTTCAAGCCGTACAAACTTTCTCGTCAGCGGTGGCAATTGGTATGGAATTGCATAGTATTGAAGTAGAAAAAAGCCCTTTCTGTCGTTACGGTAGCGAATGTTGGGATGTCAAACTTAAATTCTTCGATCCAGAAAATGGCCGCAGAGCCAAAAGAGTATTTCGGTTTACCATTGATGTCAGCGATAGAACTCCGGTGACATTGGGAGAAGTGCGCTCTTGGGCAGTATCTAAATAGCAGCACAATCGCTGCGCGAAAGTCAAAAGTGAACATTAATATCCGACGTTGCTACACTGAAGCAGGAAGTTAACGCCTTTTCTAACAATGAGTAGATAATGGTAATAACAGAACGGACTAAAGAAAACTAGAACTGGATCAAAAATGACCCAAGCGCTACCCAAAGTACTAACACAGACGCTAATAACATTTGAAGAATTCACCAAGTTAGATACAGGGGACAAGATATATGAACTACACAATGGGGAAATTATTGAAGTGGCGCAACCAAGCGGGGAACACGAAAAGGTTATAGGATTTGTTGCTAAAAATATAACTGTAGAATTTGTTAGATTGAATCTCCCCTACTTCATTCCCTCAAAGGTATTGGTAAAACCAGAAGGTAAAGAATCCGGCTATCTACCAGACGTATTAGTACTAGACGAGACTAACCTAAAAAAAGAACCTTTATACAAAAAGGAATCAACCATCCAATATTCAGGTATTCCAACATCGCTGTATTCGTCAAACTTTAATGCATAGTCAACACTCCAGTTAGTGCTTACTACTTCTACTACTAAAGGAATCAACCGTCTGCCAAGGTGCGACAATTCCATTAGT
>JBCBQE010000472.1:0-5613 GCA_039820385.1 Cyanobacteria bacterium J06635_10 | reverse complement strand
ACCTTTTGGAAAGCAAATCCCATTCATAATATTGAATTAAATACACTTTTTTTGTGTACTTTAACAGACTGAGCATCCGCGGTTTTCGGGTGTGTTGGATGTTTTGAATACGTAGATAGTGGTTATTGTTGCTCTTGGTTAGATCTACAATGCTGACTATTATCGAGTTAACCCCTGTTAGCGTCCTTTAATCAACTCTTCTGAAAATGTACAATTTTTTATCATCTTTCCCACTAATAATCACCCGATTACCGGAAATAAATACTCCACCTCCTGTGGGTTGATTATTACTGGGTCTAAGTTTTGCAGAGTACAACCAACGTCCTTTTTTATTTCTCACAAAGATGTAAGCACGTCCTTTTGGTTTAGGTTTAAACCAGCTTAAAGCCCATGCAAGATTATTTCTAACATCAAAACCATGACCAGCAATAATTGTCGAATCGTCAATGGCAATAGAAGCTCCAAAACCATAAATAGCAGAAGGAACTATATCATGTGGAACAAGCTTTGTTTTATATTCCCATACTCCTGTGTTGGGATTTCTTTCAAATACGTGAGCCGTACCCCTTCCGTCTTTAGCAGTAAATAGAGTATACATCCCCAAAACAATGGTATTACCAGAAATGCGAGGATTAAGAATATCGCGAATGGGCTTCCCATTTAAAGTCAATTCAGCTTCGAGGAGCCAATCGTTGTTGGAATTGCGGCGATATACACGAAAACCATCAACAATCCTATCCCCATCAATGTCAACTTTACCTGGACGGAAATCAATACCTAACCTGGGGCCTCTTATGACTTCAGCTTCAAAAAACCAATCACCTGTATCCGGGTTGCGTCGATATACATGGGTTGCGTTTTCGGTACCGATTACCGCAGTATCCCCATCAAGCGCAATTGACTTACCCATGCCCAAGTTATCGAAGGAAGGAGGTTGAAGTTTAGTAGTAAGCGACCAATTATCTCCCGAACGGGTAAAAATATTAGCTCCAATTAGTATTGTATCGCCATCAATAGCCGTCTTTTTACTAAGGGCATAACCATACCCTTCTCTCGGCTTTTCTTCGGGTATAGTCAGTTCTGCTTGTTGCAACCAAGTTTTTCCATTGTGAGTGTATATGTAAATGGAATCGAGTGAACGTGGTTTTTTTAAATCACTCTGCCGAGTTAAGACAACAAGGTTATTTCCCTTAATAGCCAAACCAATTGGATTTCTTCCAAGCTCGTTAAACGAAATTACATTTTCTTCCACCCATTTTGTATGAACTTGGGAAATTGGATGGTATGTAAATATTGCTACTCCTACAACAATTGTAACTACTGCTATTATGAGGTAAAAAGGTTTACGAAACATTTTGGTTTTATCTACAATGCTGGATAATGATTCTTTGTTAGTGTATCGCTAAATACCTTTGTATTCTCCGAAACATATAGCTATTTTACTCGAACAAATAACCCGAGTAGATATTTTCCTTGATTAAATCTTTCAATCTATTTGCTAATCATTACCAGTAAATTATTGATGGTTTTTCACAGGTAGTATAAATATCCCTTTTTTATTGCTATTACATGAAAAAGAGGTGAAGTTGCTGCCTTCGTTTATGCTCCTTTGCACTAGTTATAATGTCAGGTTTTTCGTCGAATTCGATTACAAACAGTTCAACCTTGATTAAGAAAGTAGGTAAAAGTTATGACACTTGATGAAAATATTCTAAATAGTCGTTACGAGTACAAAGGATTAGAAACAGTACTAGGAGAAGATCGAGCGCAGGAAGGACAACAGATAGTAAATACACTTATAGACAACTACGATTCCTATGCACAATTCATTGTCGAAGGTGGGGATACAACGCAATACAACAAGAAAAATGACAATATAATACAAAGAGAAATAAATGGAGTAACCAAAGCAAGAGGTGAAACCCGAGAAATTTTTGTATACGAACACAAAGGTACTGGAATTCCTAATAGTAACGATGGTGCTGGAGAAGTATATATTGTCGCTCACGGCTGGAATCCAGGCTTTTTAGACTTTTTAGACATCGCAGATCTAGTAAAAACAGCTAAACCAGCTGCTAAAGTCTTAGTAGTTGATTGGATGCAAGCTTCTGAAACTGAAGGTAAACTTCCAATCCCTAATGGTCCACAGAGTCCTAACTACAAAGCCGTTACATGGATTGGACCAATAGCAGATAAACTTCATAGCGAATTAACGACAAAAGGTGTAAAAGGTTCGTCAATTAATTTTATTGGTCATAGCTTTGGTTCATTTATTGCTAGTGCTACTGCTGAGGAGTTTGGTAAAGTTAATACAATCACCGCACTAGATCCAGCCTCAGCTTTAAACACTTTGACAACAGATGATTATGGATATGATTACGGATATGATTTAGACCTTTCCAAACCAGGTAGACAAAGACCAGTAGATTTTAATAAAGTATCTAATTATTCTAGAGCATATGTAGGTTCACGTAGTATTGCAGGGAATCAACTGCTTGCAACCTCCGCCCATGAATCATTTGCAATGGGTTTCGGTGTCGCTACTAGGACACCTGGAGATGAGCATGGTTATGTAGTTCAAACTTTTAAGAAATTAATTGACCCCAATGAGACACGGAAATTAGCAGTAAATCCCTTTAGTTCGCAGCCAGAAAAGCCTTATCTCTTAAGTCTTGATGATAATCAATCTCATCCTGAATTTCGAGAAGATATTCCTTTTTTTCACCAAGGAACAATGTCTGTTAATGCTCCTAATGAAGTAAATTTCCTTGTTGCTTCCAAAAAGACAGGAGGGGTATTCGTTTTTGCTACCACAGAAGATGACGAGTTGTCAGCAACGATTGATATTACATCACCAGAATCATTGTTTATGCTTGGCAACAACACATTATTTGCCGACAAAGGTAACGATAAAATCGTTAGTGGTCTTGGCAAAGATACAATTTATGGAGGGGAAGGAAATGATACCCTTGATGGATCTTCTGGCAACGACATACTTTATGGAGAAGAAGGAAATGATTCTCTTAATGGTTCTCGTGGGAATGATTTCCTCGACGGAGGTGCAGGCGATGATACTCTTAATGGTTCTCATGGAAATAATTTCCTTCCCGAACGTGCAAGCGATGATACCCTTGCTCTTAACCAATCCAGTGGGAATGATTCTCTTTCCGGAGGTAAAGGCAATGATTCTCTGAACGCATCTCTTGGGAATGATTCTCTTTCCGGAGGTGAAGGCAACGACACTCTTAACGGATTTCGTGGAAAGGATATTGCTTTTTTCTCAGATAAATTTGAGAACTACGACTACTCTATCTCCGAAAAGATTTCGGGAGACATTATAACCTTTACTCACACTAGAGGAACTCAAACAGATGGAACTGATAAGCTCAAAGAAATCGAGTTCGGACAATTCAGCGATGCCATAGTTCCCCTACCTTTAGAAGACGGCCCCGAAGATACCAATCAAAAAACTATCTCAGGGAATAATGGAAACTCAATATTTGCATCCCTAACTTTACCAACATTCATGTTTGATAGAGACGCAGATTACAAAATAAATCTCTCCTCCTCCCCACAGAATTTACAATACAACTTCGCCTACATCATCGACGTATCGGGGAGCATGGATGGAACTCCTTTGCAATCAGCGAAAAGTGCCTATACCAGCTTAACTAACTCCTTGATTAACAGTGGGGTTGCTGATGTTAGTCAATTTAAGGTTATACCTTTTGATGATAATGTATATCCAAGCGCTGTAATAGATGCGAATCAAGCAATTTCAACGATTCAAGGATTAAGTTCGGGTGGTTTTACATATTTTGAAGATGCTCTTGATACAGCGTATAATTTCTTTTCAGGGCTACCGGATGGCGGAACTAATATCGCTTACTTTCTTTCTGATGGACAAGCCTCCGATAACTTCAGTTCTACAGCTTCCTTACTTAAGTCGGTAGCAGATGTTCAAGCTTACGGTATTGGAAATGATGTTGATACGAGTCAACTAAGAACAGTTGATTCCGATGGCAATATTTCTGTTTTATCCAATCCCTCAGATTTAACAGCAGAATTCAACAACTCAGATTTTTCTGCCGATAGTATTTCTAAAATCAATCTGCTCTTAGACGGTACGGTTGTAGAAACGATTCAATCAAGCCAACTAATTGAGGATTCTTTAGGATTAAGTTTCGAGAGTTCTATTGACAACTTAAATATAAGTCTAGGTGCTGAAAACCTGATTACCGCTGAAATCTTTTTCACCGATGGAACTCCCACATCTACCGTGGATTTTACAGTTGCCAGCGGTTTAGAAGCAGCGACAGGAGACAATCCTTTCGATAATATTGTCGATGGAACTGGTGGTGACGATACTATTCGCTTAGGAGCAATTGATTTAGGAATCAATGCTGGTGCTGGTGACGATAAAGTAGTTGGTAATGACCTTAATAACGTTCTTGATAGCGGTAGTGGTAACGATATTGTCTTTGGTAACGACGGTAACGACACTATTATTACCGGAAATGGGCAAGACAGGATTGATGGTGGTGATGGTATCGATACTGTTGTCTATGCAAATAAGACTTTTGCAAATAGCGATGTTCAGAAAGTAGGTCAAGTAATCACGGTTGACAATACAGATACCTTAACTAACGTCGAGTTTATTCAATTTTCCGACCTTAAAATCAGTACTGAAAACTTACAACCCCTACCCGTTCTTACTGTCTCTGATACTACTATCGCCGAGGGTAATTCTTCTAACACCACTGCTAAGTTCACATTTAATCTATCATTAGCCTCAACAGAGGACGTACAGTTTACATACAGTACTCTAGATGCAAGTGCTATTGCAGGGGAAGACTATATTGCGAAAACGGGACAAGTTACCATTGAGAAAGGTGAAACCACCGCGACTCTAGAAGTAGAAATAGTAGCAGATACTGAATTCGAGTCAGAAGAAATATTTTTGTTGTATTTATCTGAGTTGTCGGGAGCAGCCTTTGAAAACGATGAGCAAGAATACAGTGTAATTGCTACGATAGAGCAGGATCAGTTATACGGTACTCCTAATAACGATTACTTGGAAGGTAGTTATGGAAATGACACCATAATCGCTGAATCAGGAGATGATACCCTACTTGGTTACGCTGGTGACGATACTTTGGAAGGTGGAGAAGGTAACGATATCCTTGATGGCGGTACTGGTAAAAACACAATGTCTGGTGGTATTGGCAATGATACTTACATAGTGGATTCTATTGAGGATACTATTGTTGAAAATATGTCAAGCGGTACTGATACAGTCATA
Organism: Cyanobacteria bacterium J06635_10; assembly: GCA_039820385.1. Classification (GTDB taxonomy): domain Bacteria; phylum Cyanobacteriota; class Cyanobacteriia; order Cyanobacteriales; family Nostocaceae; genus Rivularia. Next base: position 311 of record JBCBQE010000472.1, on the reverse strand, counting down.
GCTTCAATTGACTACTCTATCGATGGTATGTATAATGTAGAGAATTTAATACTTATTGATAATGCCATCAATGGTACTGGTAACTCTGGCAACAATAGTATTATCGGAAATGAATTAGATAATATATTAGATGCGGGTAGTAGTAGCGATATTCTAGATGGTGGTGCGGGTAACGATACCTTGGATGGTGGCAGTGGCTATGATACCTTAAATGGTGGTGCCGGTAACGATAGCTTGATTGGTGGTTGGAGTAGGGATACTCTATATGGTGGCACAGGTAAGGATACCTTAATTGGTGGTACGGGTAACGA
>JBCBQE010000471.1:0-5626 GCA_039820385.1 Cyanobacteria bacterium J06635_10 | reverse complement strand
TTCGGGATGTATCTCCACATCTCCCCCGAAAATGTTAATTGATTGAAGATTCACCCAAAAATAACTACATAACTGAGATAAATATACTGCACTAAATTTATACTTTTATACACGCAATTCTTATTTCATTAGTAAAGAGTATTATCAATACTCTTTACCTGTGATACTCATAACTGTAAAAGGAGTGAATTATGACTTTATTGTTGGTACACATTCAATATACTAATACAAAATTTTTCTGCATATTTAGTAATACTTTAATTATGCAAAAGCTATAATAACTATACTAAAACTTGTCAGTAAGTATATGTCTTTATTCAAATTATATAATTACGTATATTAATCTATCCGAAGAGCTAAAATTTTGGTGTATCAATACAGTTGAAAAAATATATTCTTTTTCGTATAAAAAACGCTCTCGGATTCGGAAGCCAAAGCTCGATAATCTAACTTCATCTGGGTTATCGGAAAAATGCATTCCTCCGATTTTAGGAATACCATACTGTTTGCCGTGAATTATGAAGCGGTGTAAATGAATATCAGTCCAGCCCATCGCTACCTGGATAATATAATGTAAGTCAGCGATTGTGCTGTCACTGCGAACTTTGATACGCCGCCAAATCATCGGACTGATGTTCAGTATAAAAAATTTTAGTTGGTAGATAATAGGTTGTTCGGAATTTGACATTGGATTATCTTACCGCATTATGTATCTCCCCATCTCCCCCGAAAAAAATCGCTCTCCTATTAAGTCGAAATCGTTTCAATTAAATAAAAAATCATAAAATAAGTTTGGGGTACCCCAAAATTTCTATATACCCCAAAACCTTAAAACCCTTTCCTAGAAAGTATTTTTTACTTTAGGGTACAGCATTTGGCTTCGCATAGTCTTCATGTTCATAATAGTAATTGTTACTTTACATCCATGACATTATGACAAACGAAGAGATGCGTTATGACAGACATCATTTGATTGAATGGTGGAGCCAGGAAAAGCTTAGAAATTCTAAAGTTCTGGTTGCTGGAGCAGGTGCTTTAGGTAACGAGGTACTAAAGAATCTTGCAATGTTAGGTGTTGGGAATATTACTGTTATTGATTTTGATACGGTATCAATCACTAACCTTACACGGTCGGTTCTATTCCGAGAATCGGATGTTGGTTTATCTAAAGTAGAAGTTGCTCGTAAAGAAGCTCTAGAAATTAATCCAGAAATCAATATTCAAGCTATTCACGGAGATTTAGAGTTCGACCTTGGTATAGGAGATGTTCGCGAACATGATTTGATTATTGGCTGTCTTGATAGCGTTAATGCTCGTTGGGCTATTAATCAGCTTGCTTATCGCGCTGGAATCCCCTGGATTAATGGAGGTATTGGTGTAGCTGAAGGGGAAATGAGCTTTTTTGATCCTAATGAATCGACTGCTTGTTACGAATGCAGCATTTCTGAGCAAATGTGGCAACGACGCAACCAGCGATATTCCTGTCAGGGTACGAAGCGGAATATACCAGAAACTGCGATGCCAACAACGGCAACAATTGCCTCAATGGTGGGAGCAATGCAGGTACAACAAGCTCTTTTGTATTTGCACGATAAACCAGGTTTATTGAATTCTGGAGAAAAAATATTTATGAACTTAAATCCTTGGATGAATTTCAAAGTGAAAATTCAAAGACAAGAGGATTGTATTGCTCATGACATGAATATTGAACCAAAAATATGTGTCAAATATGATGCGAATTTAAGCCTTCAAGAATTTTTCAAAGATTTGAATAACCGTGGATTTTATCAACCAATTTTACGGTTACGAAATGAAGTTATCCACAGGATGCTATGTCTTAATACAGATTGTGGCTATCAAGAGCAAATTAATACCCCTTTGCGTTTATTTCCCTCTGCCAAGTTAAATTGCCCAAAATGTGGTTATGAAAGAGATTTTGAAGTCATCAGGAACATTTCACAAGAGGATTTTCACGAAAATCTTATTTTTGGAGAATTATGTCTGCCTAAGAACGAAATACTGCACTGCAAAACCGAGAAAGAGTTAATAGCAATTCAATTTTGTCATATGTAGGGGGAACAATGCCTGATTCACTCTGCTTGATTATTCTTACAAGAGAACAGTTATATCCTGCAAATAATCTAGATTCTTATTTGAGTTGAGAATATAATCACTATGAACTAAAAAAAAATTAGAAAAAAACTATAGGGTATCTGAAATTGGTCTATCACCCCCCTAAACTCAAAACCACCGCTAAATCAGTCTTTTCATCTTTTTCAGCATAGTTTTAGGCCTGTTTGATTAGTATATATTTTGAAGATATTCTAGTAGTGAAAGGAAGAAAAGGAGAAATTTATTATGACATTAGGTGCAGCATCAAAGGCAAGAGGATTGCCAATGGTATTGTCACGAATAGGCAGCAGAATAGGCAGCAGAAGAGGCAGTACTAAAAGTATTTCCAGTAGTGCCTCGAATAGTTCAAGCAGCCACAGCAAAAGTTCTGGTAATAAATTTAAAACAAAGCCTAGTAAAGGCGAAAGCTCTAATTCTAGATATAGACCAGAACGTAGTCAAGCTGAAAGTTCTAGTTCTAGGTACAGACCAGAACGTAGTCAAGCCGAAAGTTCTAGTTCTAGGTATAGACCAGAACGTAGTCAAGCCGAAAGTTCTAGTTCTAGGTATAGACCAGAACGTAGTCAAGCTGAAAGTTCTAGTTCTAGGTATAGACCAGAACGTAGTAATTCCAGCGGTGTCTCCAGTAGTGATTCAGTTATTCATAGAAATACTCATGCTTCCAGACACCAAAGGTTAAAACCTCAACTTACAATCAAGACTAATAAACCTAAGCAATCTCCACAAAGTGGAAAGAATATAAATGCTTCACGTCGAAAAGCTGCTGGATTACAAAATCCAAGTCATTCTCACAGCAATATGAGACCTCATTGGGAGGACGCAGCTTATTCACCTATTCCGAAAGATGTTAAACAGAACACCGCGAAGTGGAGACAGCATTTTATGTCCCCTAAACGACATTATGTAGCAACATCACCAGGAGGAACTAGAAAAACTGTAATCCAGGGACACAAAAACGCTGTGTTGGGTCATAAAAAATCTGCTGCACAATTCTGGAATGAACAAGGCCACAAACAATCAAGGTCTGAGAATGCAGCACATAATCGACAAACAAATACATATCATGGAATAGAATATCGACCCTGGTCAGATGCTAGTGGTTCGAGAACTCCAAGATATCTGGCTCCAACTTCAGAGCGAGGTAGTCATCCATCATATTGGGATCCTCGACATCCTGATTATCAAGGAGCATGGCCTACGAGGAGAACAAAACACTAATTAGCGTATTGAAAACTAACAACAATTCAATAAAACCAAAACAGGAGAAATAATGAATAACTCACTTTGCTTAATTATTCGCTCAGCAGACCAAACTCGGAAAGCTAAAGTTGAATTATCTGCTCAAGCTACTGTAGAACAATTAATTCAATGTATTAAAGAGCAGTGGAACTTGCCAAACGATACAAGTTATGTGATAAGACTTGAGCGTACTGGAGAGCAGTTAGATTCTGCAAACACCCTAGATTCAGCAGGGGTTGAAGATAACGATGTTTTAGAAATTTACCCGAATTTAGAAGCTGGTTATTATCCCCTTTGCTAGTAAGTAAAGAAGGAGGGAGTGAGGGTTTCAACTGTTCGCTAAAAATTTGGGAAATCCTAGAAAATTGGGCGAGATTTACTTGTAAAATCTATGACGTTTTGACATAATCTCGCCCAATTTTCCACCCCAACGAGCTAATGTAGACTCCTAAAAGCTAGTGTGGCAAAGGTATCCGGCGATTTTTATAGATTTTAGGTAGCGGGAGGGAGACGTAATTGGGGAGTGATTTTTATCCGCAAAAAAAACCTATGAAAATATGGGAAAACCTCTCTCTTCCTTATTGGTACCTTGTTGATAATTTTTTTACGTAAATAAGACGGCAAAACAGGAGTAATTATGAGTATACGAGAAAAGCGTTTAAACAATGAATATAAGGAATTATCTCAACTTGTTCGTGATTCCGGAGGTAGGTTAAATATTGTTTCAACCAAAGGTAAACCAGTTGAAGTTTACATAATTGAGTATCGCTGTAGAGGAATAGAGGGTTTACAATCTAATAAGCCTGTTTATCGTAATACTCACAAGGTTAAAATAACTTTAGGGAATAATTACCCCACAGAAACAGCAAAAGTAAAGTTTATTACAAACATATTTCATCCCAATGTTTATAAAAACAAGGATGTTTGTCTTGGTAATGACTCAAAAATGCCAGAAAACCTTTGTGAATTAGTTATCCGTATTGGCAAAATTATTCAGTATTCTAAAGATGTGTTGAATTTGAATAGTCCGGCTCATCCACAAGCTTGCAATTGGGCTAAAAATCATATGCAACTGTTTCCAGTAGATACTTAAGCTTTTAAAGTCAACAAAAATCCAATACAAATAAAAATCCGGAATATTTTTTAGGAATATCCAAATGCAGAAATGGTGTCCCCATTTTACTTTAATTCCGGACAAAACCGGCGACCTGTGGTAGCTAGCTTCACTCACAGCGAACACCGAGGTGGTGAAGCAGCGCGCAGAATAAGGAGTTTCTCCTATGTAAGCGTTCACGAAGTGAGTCGTTAGACTAAGCTTTCTCGCAGAGTGCGACTGCTGAACCCGAAGGGAACAATTTCTTACTCGCAAATCCCTGAAGAGATTGAAAAAGATATTTAAGTTGTTGTTTACTTACATTTTTTATGAATTCTGAAAATACAAATAAGGAAGAGTTAACCAGTATAGAAATAGATGCAGATGATAAACCAATCTCAGCTACATCTAATCAAATTACATGGGTTGAATGTGAAGATGTTTATAAACCAGTAGAAAAATCAATTAAAGAATTTATTGAAGAAGGAAAAATTAGTCTTCCCTATTCTCAAGTATATATCTCCAAATCAGCACGTAAAACAATTAAAAGTCATTTAGAAGCAAATACTACTATCGAACAAGGGGGTATTCTTTTTGGTCAAGCTTACAATGATTTTAAGCAGGGAATATATGTAGAAATTATCGCAGCAATACCAGCACAAGCAACAATTGGGACGAAAGTGCATTTAGAATTTACTCCAGATTCTTGGCAAGATATTATGTATTATGCCAAGTCAAATCATCCAGAAGCAAATATAGTTGGTTGGTATCATTCTCATCCCGACATTGGTGTTTTTATGTCTAGAACAGATATGAGAACTCAACGAGCATTTTTCTATCATCCTTGGTGTGTTTCTATTGTTTATGACCCTATCAGGAATGAAATTAGTTATTTTTTAGGTGAAGAAGCAAAGGCTGTAAAACCTGCTGTCTTTGAGCCAATTTTATAGATGAAATATTTTTTGAATTAATAATTTCAGAGTAATAATTTCTAGGGATTGTTAATTTATGGCTAACGGTATAAGTCATCTTAAAATACATAATATAGTAACATTTTGGGTCTTATTATCTATTAAAAATTCAAGTGACAATCTCACAGCTTTTACACAAAAAAATGATTATTAATTTACAAGCGACAACAGAATCTATGACTGCGGTTAA
>JBCBQE010000470.1:0-5631 GCA_039820385.1 Cyanobacteria bacterium J06635_10 | reverse complement strand
AAATAAGCGTAGCTTAAATCGGCATTTGTAAGGTTTGTATTACATAATTCTGCAGTATACAAGATAGCATAACGTAAATTAGCACCTGTTAAATTAGTATCTGTAAAATCAGCATGAGGCAAATCAGCATTGTTTAAATCTGCTTGAGAAAGGTCAACACCTCTCATTTTCCTGGAAGCATAACTTGAATCCATATAACTTAGATTTACACCTGGGGCAATTAAATATAAATATTTCAGATCTGTGTTGGGAGGGAAAACAGTTTTAGGACTATAAATTGCTTTCTTTAGATTTGCCTCAGATAAACTAGAACTAGACAAATTTGTATCGATAAGATTTGCAAAACAAAAATCAGTATTATTCAAATTTGAATTTCTAAAATTTGCTTTTCTAAAGTTACTGCAACTCAAATTAGCATAACTTAAATTGACATTTTCAAAATTTGCATATTCAAAACTACTATTGAATAAATTAGCGCTTATTAAATTACAATTTTTGAAATCCACATTATCCAACTTACTACCAATAATCTTTACTTCTTCTAAGTTCGCTTCTTTAAAAACAGCATTATTTAAATTAGCATTGTGGATAGTAACACCCATCAAATTCACATTGCTTAAATCAACACCAGAAAAATCTCTTTCACCAGCTTGATAACGCTCAATTAATTCCTTAGCATTCATTTTATTTAACCCGATAAAAAATTATTCATATTAACGCGCGAGCTTTGCACATGCCGGAGGCTTATCGCAAAAAATCAAATATCCCAATTATTTCTCATAACCACTCCAAAACACCCTCCTCTTCCTCAAAAATAAAAAACTCCGCGCTCCTCCGCGCTTCCCTCAGCGCTCCTCTGCGTTTAAATACATAAAAACCTCACCTCATCAAAACTAAGTTAATATGCATATTATCAAAATTATGTCAACGATAATAGACAATAAAAATGAATACCCAACTCCCCATCCCTCCACATTTCAACCCCGCAAAAGTCGGTGAAGTTTGGCGGGTACCCTATCAACAACGCGCCACTGAGGCACAAGAATGGGCAAAGGAACACGATCTCAAACCAGCTTCCCTTGACGTTACCCGCGTTTGTTTACTATTAATCGATGTTCAAAATACCTTTTGCATTCCCGAATTTGAATTATTCGTGGGTGGAAAATCCGGAAAAGGTGCGATCGAGGATAACGTGCGTCTGTGCGAATTTATTTATCGAAACTTAAGTGAAATTACTACCATAATACCTACCATGGATACCCACACCGCGATGCAAATTTTTCATCCGGTATTTTGGGTAAATTCCGCAGGAGAACATCCAATACCTTCCGCGACTAATATTACTCCAGCAGATATTGATAACGGTAATTGGCAAGTTGATCCAGCAATTGCTGATAGTTTAGGACACGATAAAGAATTTTTAGAAAAATACGCTTACCATTACGTCAAACAACTCACCGACAACGGTAAATATCCTCTTACCGTTTGGCCTTATCATTCCATGCTAGGTGGAATCGGTCATGCTTTAGTTTCCGCCGTAGAAGAAGCAATATTTTTTCACTCTATCGCTCGCAACTCTCAAGCACAATTTGAAATCAAAGGAGATAATCCTTTAACTGAGAATTATTCTGTATTAAGTCCCGAAGTTTTACAAAGTTTTGATCAGAAGGCAATTGCACAAAAGAATACTCCCTTAATAAAACAACTTCTAGACTTTGATAAAATAATTATCGTCGGACAAGCGAAAAGTCACTGTGTAGCTTGGACAATTGACGATCTATTAAGAGATATTAAGAAAATAGATATTAATCTTGCAAAAAAAGTTTATCTCCTCGAAGATTGCACCTCACCCGTGGTCATACCCGGAGTTGTTGATTATACAGAACAAGCAAATGCAGCATTTAACAGATTTGCAGAAGCGGGAATGCGGTTAACAGGGAGCAGTACCATGACAGTGAACAGTACCATGACAGTGAGCAGTGAGTAGTTAGGAGTGAGGAATTGATAATTATCTATCCCATGCCCAATGCCCCATGCCCCATTACTCAAGAAAATCCTTCGGATCTTTCGCTACCCAACCTAAAGATGAACTGGAACGGATTTCAAAATGGAGGTGGGGTTTTTCGAGGGTTGGTGTACCAGTGCTTCCTACACTTCCGACTAAATCACCTTTGTTTACTTCCTCTCCAACCCTAACTTTGATATCCTCAAGGTGGGCATAGCGGCTTTGCAGTCCATTGCTGTGATTGATTATGACTAGATTACCGTAAGAACCTTGTTCTTGGGCTAAGACTACTATTCCTTCACCAATTGCCTGTACGGATGTTCCATATTGTGCTGACAAATCTATACCACTGTGAAAAAAGACATCGCCATTGCTTGGGTTTATTTGCCATCCATAGGGAAAAGCTACAACAGTATTTTCTGGTAAGGGATATCCAGCTAATTTTCTGGAGTTGGAAATAATATCGAGAACTGTTGGTTGTGTTTGAGTCGGATTTGGTGATTTCTTCAATTGCGGAACAAAAACCACTCTCGGATTCTCTTGACAACCATTGACTTCAAAAAGTGCGTCGGCACGGATTTTATGTTTTGTTGCTATTTGTCGCCAAGTTTGTCCTCTGGGCACTTTAACTATAATCCCGTTATAGGGAGGAATTCTTAAATTTTTGCCTACAGTAACTTTACCCTTACTGATTGTAGGATTCATGCGGATAATAGTTTCAGGAGTTATTTTATAGCGTTGCGCTATAGATTCTAAAGTTTCCGATGCTGCTACTTGGTGGCGCACAAAACGCTCTAAGGCTGGGATTGGACAATCTGTTTCTTTTGACTGTGCCTGTGAGTTACTCCATGTGGATATTAACCCAAATATAGCGGTTAAACTACAAAATAAGACTGAACAATAACGGAAGCTCATGTATATAAAAAATGATAAGTTTAGTTATAGATTATTTTAAAAATTTAGTGCCGTGTATTCGTCTAGTAGTTAAAATTCGTCAGCTTGCTGGTAAATATTGCTCTTAACAAGAGTTAACATAAAAGAAAAAAGTAAATCTATTTATTTTTTCTTTTCTGAATTATTTCCCAGCATTGCACAGCACTTAACTAATAGACCTGAAATATCAATATTGGTTGTGTTTTGGAACAAAAGTCTAAGGTGTTCATGTCAAAGGAAAATTTGAGTGACGATGACCATTTTCCTGTCTCGAAAGCCTCCCGCTGGGAGTAAAGAGTCTAATAATTGACTCCTCAACATTTTAGTATTCAAAGGTCAATATTTTTACACCTTTGTTGTCACATTTATCTGTCAACTGTTCTACAAACGTTGATTAAATTTAAAAGTTCGCATCTGCATTGCTGTCCTAGAGCGTTATGGTTATGAAGTTATCTGTTAAGCAACTAGTTGTTTCTCTTTCTTTGGTGGCAATTGGCGGTGGTGCAGGTTTATTTGGAAGTCGCTATCTCCTGCCACAAAATCGCTCTTTTAATGAGTTTAAAAATGTTACAGCAGCTTTGCCTCCAAAAGCTGCAATCGACCGTCCTGTGGTAAGATCTGCTGGTGGAAATGGAGGTGGTGAAATGAATTTTATTGCTACCGCAGTACAAAAAACGGGCTCTGCGGTAGTACGAATCAATGCTACTCGTAAAGTAGCAAATCCGATTTCAAAAGCATTGAAAAATCCTCTCCTACGTCGATTTTTTGGAGAGGATGAACAACCATTTCCCCAAGAAAGAATTGAGCGGGGTACGGGATCTGGTTTTATCTTGAGTGACGATGGGAAATTGCTAACTAATGCTCACGTAGTATCAGATACAGAGACTGTACAGGTAACGCTCAAGGATGGCCGCACTTTTGAAGGTAAGGTTGTCGGTATTGATAAAATTACTGATATTGCTGTTGTGAAGATTCCAGCAGAAAAACTACCTACCGTTAAATTGGGAAGTTCTCGAAACTTAATTCCCGGACAATGGGCGATCGCCATTGGCAATCCTCTAGGTTTAGATAATACTGTAACAATTGGAATTATCAGCGCTACAGATCGCACTAGCGCTCAAGTTGGTGTTTCTGATAAACGAGTTAGCTTTATCCAAACCGACGCTGCGATCAACCCCGGTAATTCTGGCGGGCCTTTATTAAATTCCCAAGGCCAAGTTATTGGTGTTAATACGGCGATTCGCGCCGATGCACAAGGTTTGGGTTTTGCGATTCCCATTGAAACCGCCGCTCGCATCGCCGACGAATTGTTTACTAAAGGGCAAGTACAACATCCATTCCTCGGCATCGAAATGGTGGATTTGACTCCTACTAAGAAAAAGCAGCTTAATCAAGAGACATCCCTTGATATTCAACAAAAAACTGGCATTCTAGTTAGAAGAGTCACTTCGGATTCCCCCGCGCAAGAAGCTGGATTAAGCCCTGGGGATATTATTGTCAAAATTAACAACCAACCCGTTAAAACTTCCGCACAAGTACAAAAACTAGTTGAATCCTCAACGGTGGGCGATATTATGCAAATTCAAGTTAAACGAGAAGGTAAGCTTCAAACATTTAAAGTCCAGTCTGGTGTTTATCCCCATAGATAACCAAGGGGTATAGGGCACAAATTAAAGTGAGGAGCTTTCTCGCGCTCGAGGATGAATAGAAGAGAAGTATTAACTAACCTTACTCCTCAGTCACTATTGTCAAAACCTCTGGCAGTTAAGAGTTAAGAGCATCTTCATAATTACCGGCACTCAGATATGGGGGTTTATGCTGATAACTGGGAGCCGTTTTATCACTTAACACTCATAACTCATAACTAGTTCATACTATTTTTGAGTTAAATCATCTAAATTCATCCGTTGTTCCATTTGGCGCAGGAAATACCCCGTCATCATTGCTGAGGCTAAAAGTCCAGCGAGATTATCTCTATCTGTTGTCACCTGCACGTTAAAATTTGCTGGGGGTAACATTCCTACAAGCCCTTGGACGTTTTGCGAAATGATTTGTTTAATTTCGGGGCTAACAGACTGAGCTATCCGTGCTAAAACCTCGGGAGGCTGGTGTTCCAGATATTTGAGCAACTGATTGGGATTTTCCTCAATATTCTCAAAAAGATTTTGATTGGGGTGTTGCTCGAAGTTGTCGTTCAAAAAGTCGGGATCAAACACCATTGGCAATTTTTGTTCGCTGAGTTGCTAATTCTACTCTAAACCATACTAAGAGTATGAGGCACCTTAACCAAAGCTGAAAATTGGAGCTAACTACAATTTCGAGTCTTAGGTATGTAGGGAACACTAAGCCTATCTTAGCAGGCATCTGGGTTAGTCTCCGACAAAAGGTTAAATTAATTACACTAACTACTGATTTTTTGGTGATTTTGATAATTTTATGCACTTTCTGCCGTGGCAGTCGTTGACGATTGTAATTCTAATTCAAGTTGTTGTTGCCCCTTGAAATTAGAAAAAGGCTGGGGTAGTTGATCTATTTGAAAATATTGATGAAATTTTGAGGTAACTTGCAGGGAAAAAGAACGAGAATCACCACTACGTCGTTTGCGGACAAAACCTTGTTCAACTAATTCCGGAACGTGTTGATTCTCGTTCTTTTTCCCTGCAAGTTACCTCAAAATTTCATCAATATTTTCA
>JBCBQE010000469.1:0-5639 GCA_039820385.1 Cyanobacteria bacterium J06635_10 | reverse complement strand
CTCTGCTTCACGTTTTTGGATTAAATCAAGCATTTTTCTCGCTGTATCTTTTATTAAAACAGCATTTAATTCTTCCGGCTTGGAAATAAATTTAATTAGCTTTTTATCTTTATGTCTTTTTTCTAAATAAAAGTATTTATTACCTCTGGTATTGTACTCTCTACAACGAAAAATTTTTCCCTGGTAACTTACTCGAAATGATTCCGTTTTTGGTAGCTTTGTATTAACTGTAGCATCTTCTAACAATATCCCAAAATCTTTTGCTTTACCCATAGCTGCATAATTCTAGATTATCACGACATTTTAACACTACTCAATAAAAAAAAAGTTCAACTAATTGCTTGACAATACACTTCATAACACCTCACAATGTGTTATGAATAAAAATAAAACAAAAGCAGACACGATTCCGGGAAGAATTAAGTCGTCTGCTTCTGCTAAATCCTCTGCGTGGAGAATTTAAATATGTTTGATTCAAGTATAGTGCACTCAAATACCCGTTGTCTACTACAGTTAAGTTGTAGCAGTGAAAATCAACTTCTTTTCTCACAATACCTAGAAAAACAAAGCGAAGAAGCAATCCTCTCAAGCATAGAAATAGATTCTTCTGAAACCGGAATATACCGCGTGTGGCGTGATTTACAACTCCTAGGGAAGTTCTACAGAGATATAGCTAATGGTTTGTGGATATCTCAACCTTGTAATTACAAACTCACACCGCGTTTTGAAGCCAGCAACGACGCGGTGATGTTCATCGTCGAGATGAATGCACTCGCAGTTGCGTAATCTTTCTTTTTTCATTATCCCCCTCGAAGGGGGATGACTCACTATCTATCAGCTCCGTTTTTCAGGGAATCTACCAATGACTGTCGCTACATTACTACCAAATACTAACTGTGCCAACTCTTTAGGTGAAGCAACCGTAAATATTCTGCATAACGCATTCTACCTAGCCAAACAAAAAGTCGAATTATCTCGCAAAGCTTATAAAAAATTAATCAAAGATTGGGGATGGGAGAAGGAGGACAAAAAGTATCTTAAAGTTGCTCAAACCTTCGAGAAATTTTCACCTCAAGATTTAGCCAAAGTGGAACCATCGACTATATTTCGTTTAGCCAATCAGAATAAAAAATACGCTCCCGTAATCGATCGGCTTCTTGACATTAGCTACATAACTCAACAGACAGTACGAGAGCTAATGAAGCAGCAACGTAAACCCAAGCCATTTAAAAAGGAAAAACCCTCGATATGGAGACAAGCTAAAGACGGTCGTAGATATTGGCAACCAGGTTCAAACTACGACCAAGAAGCGGGTGTTATTTTGCAAAAATTGATGGACTCTACTGGAAAAACGGCTCAGGAGTTACTTGGAGAAGCTGTACGGCTAAAACTAGCAGAATCAGAGGGACGTTTATTTGAAGTAGCACAAACTTCAGAAGCAGAAGTAACTAAGGTTGAAACTGAAGAAAACTCCGTAAGCAACGAATCAAAAGAAAAGGAAGCAGATGAATTAATAGACAATAATCAACCAGCTATTAAAATAGACAATCGTGAAACCGAAGTAACCGAAGTAAATGAAAATGTGTTTTCTTCGGAGATTATTTTCAATTCAACAACAACTCAAGAAACAGTAGAATTTCTGAGTAACGAATTATTTAATTTTGTAGAAAATATAAATAATTTTGGTACAAGACAAGTTAAAGAAGCAGAAAATTTAATAGCACAAATAGTTGATTTTTGTAAAGTTCAACCCATTGAAGAACAGTGGAATACTTTAGCATCAATTACTTGTAGAAATAGTAAAGCTTTATTCTTTTTTATAGAAAATTCTGGAAAAGAGTATAAATATTGGCTTTTAAATTTACCTCAATTATTAGCTAATGCTGTATTAGATAATCCAGAAGAATTAGACTGGGTTGATAAACGATTGCGCTCGGAAGCGCTTTTATTGATTGCTAATAGTACTGCATTTTCTTAATTAGTTATAATAAAAGTTAGTTTCACTTGTATTTATTTGCGTTAAATCCATTTTTTCATGAGTTAGTCCATTTTTTAGTTCGTGAATTAAACCAAAGAGTGTTATCACGAAAAATATGAATATAAGGTCTACCAATTGCACCGTAATCGGGGCGAGATTTCTCCTGTTCTAAGCTATCTATAATTCGCTTATTCCGTCTTTTATCCATAGGCGAACTATTGATACGCAGCCCGGTTTGTAATTAATTTCTAGCTATGCGCTCATCTATTTTGGTCATCCATTGTGCTGCAATTTTTTGTTGAGAATAACTTATTCTAAAGATGATTCTATTATTTTTTTTATTGTATGGTAAATTACGATATTTTTTTTATTTAGTTAAATAATGCTAAAAGGCGTTGACATATTTTATTTGCTGATATAAGCTTCACCGATACAACATCATACTTAATAATATGGCATTTTCTACAACTGCAGTTACGGATAAAATCAAAACATTTAAAGATCTGCAAAATTATTTTAATCTTACCAAAACTAAAGATAAAAATTTCTTTCCTGAGTGGCGAGAAAATTTACCGGAACTAACCGACGCGGAAAAAGCTGAGGTTGAATCAATCAAAGAAATATACGACTACCAACGTATTGATGGTTTTTTCTTAGAAGGAACAGTGAATTTAATTATTCTGTCGCCTTTACTAAAGCTTGCCGGATTCTTTGAGCCACCATATAAAATACGTTCTCCCTATGGTGTGGAATTAGAAATTCCAGATCCACAAGAGACAATTCGCGGATTCATTGATGCTTTAGTAATTCATGAACAACTTTGGGTGCTAGTAGTAGAATCTAAACGCAACGGTATTTCATTAGTTGGAGCAATGCCACAGCTTTTAGCATATATGTTAACTCAGCCTCAACCGCATCGAATGGTTTATGGAATGGCAACCAATGGCGATGATTTTGTCTTTTTGAAATTAACTTTAGGAGAAAATCCAGAATATGATACTTCGCGAACTTTTTCGCTTATGCCTGCCTACCACGACTTAGAGGTGGTGTTACAGATTTTGAAGAAGGTGGGAAATGCGATTAGTTGAGAAGAAGTCAAATCCAACCGTTGTATCAAACCGTTTGCGATATCGGAGTGCATCACGTGTCACACTCCGATAAACTTCAAATATTTGAGTTGTATAATTTTATGACCTTAAAGTACCAAGCTCGTGCCTTACTTCCTTGAATTGGGGTAAGTTTATCAAACGCTTCTTGCATTTGAGAGCGTTCCATATTTGGTATTACCGAAGCACACCAATCGAATGCATCTTCTGGTGATTCCGCTACATAAAACCTGGGAAAATCTAGGAATCTTCCATCGGTACCCGACCTTAACGGATAGTTCGGGATTAGTGTCAGGAATTTCACCTGGTTCTCTAACGCTTATCGCTCACGCTACAAGAACTCAGTTGGTCGTCCAATCGGGCGTTATTCGCCGCAAATCCAACAAAGATATCGCTAGAGTCCGCTGTTAATGGCACTTGGTAGAAGTTATGACGGCGAACCGTTTTTAACTTCCTGGAGAGTCTGCGCCATGAAGCCCATACGTGTCTTCTTGCTACAACTACATTAGCTGTTCTGGGAGGAGCGAAATGGGCAGGCACAGATTCACTTAGTCTCATAGCTCTACGAGCTATAACTAAGCCTGCTGCGGTATCAGAACTAAGTCCGAGTCTCCGCATAAACTTTGTCAATGCAATCAGCGAAGAGTAAGCTGGATTAACTTTAATTAATTCAATTCCAGTATTTCTACATCTTGTATCTAAAACTTCTTTAAAAGTATTGTATGCAAAAGAAGAAAGCATTCTTGCATATTTTCTTCCTTGTTCACGCATTTTGTTTTTCTTTACGGAGAAATCAAGTCTTTCAATAACAATTGGACAAGCGTATTTATTTGCAATTTCTACTAATTGGGCTGCAATACAAGCGAGAGAGGCTTTAATTTGTCCGCTTGTTCTAGAATGCAAATTTGTTTTAAATTGTCCAGACTCTATTAAGTTTCCGTTGTAATCAACATAAGCCCAGCCGATTACGCTAGGATTCAAATCTACACCGATACAGCCATATTGTACTGGCTTGGATTGTAAAGGAACGGATGTAACTTCCAATGAAACAGAAATGTACCATCTATTATTTTTATTATAAATTCTCCATGTTAAAGCTTCACCTTTACCTGCTGGATAAATTTCACCCGTTTTCCTATTTAAACTGCGACGCATCAAAGCAGCTACCAAACAATCTTGTCCATATTTAAAATATAAATCAGCCGTTACGTATTTACCGAATTCAGCTTCTAAATCTGGTGTAACTCGAATTTTTATTTGCTGCTTGTCTACATCATACTGGCAATTAGAATTGCCTTTAGTTTCTCCTTTAGAGCCAACAAAAATAAAGTTATTAGGAGTGCCTAAATTAACTTTTAACTCAGTGTTTTGGATTTTAGCAAGTTTCAGTTGTTGCGTTACAACATAACGTTTCTTGTGGTGGATTTTAAACCGTAAACAATGTTGTTGTGTTTTAAATTGGTTGCGACGAATATCGCAGCAAGGGTATTTTAATTTATCTAATTGTTTTTGCCATTTCTTAATTTGTCTTTCAGCAGATGTAATTTTTGCTTCAAGAGTTTCAATATGTTTTTTGCGGCATTCTACAGCCGAATCTTTTTTCCCTTCTATGTCAATTAATAAACTCGCCGAGTGCCTTTTGTTATAACCCAAGACTTGTACTTGCTTGTTCTTGTTACTTTGGGACAAGTCAGATTCAACTATTTCCAAAATTTTATAGTTGTCAACAGCCTGTTTTTTACTATAAGCAATCGCGAAAGAAACTATTCGTTTTGGTAATTCTGCTGTAAATGTTTTAATTGCCATCTAGAAACTCTTTGTTTATCGAGCATATCGAGACATTGCTTTACTTCTATTTAAGCACGAGACAGCTTTTCAAGTAAATCACCGAGAAATTCTTTTTTCCTAGATGATATGCTTTTTCAATGCAAGCAGTTTGAATGCATTCACACATTTTACTGATGATGGTTTGAGCATCAACTCTATATGAAAGAAGGCTATCAAGAAGTGTGATCGCCTTTTTGGTTTTAACACCTAAGATATTACGAACGGGTTCGGTAATTTGTTCGTTGTTAATTTGTCCACACAGTTAATAAATCCATTCGGGAAATACTTCTAGTGAAATACCTACACTGATTCTTTGAGTGCAGTGTAGGCTTCCTGTCCAACAGAAAGCGCAGTAGTGGATTTCTTGCGTCCTCTCTTACTCCGACTTACGCCTGGGCGACAGGCTTTATCTCACGTAGCAGGCATCAACATCCGTAGTCTTTGTAAGTTAATCTCAAATCAATACCTGTACCTTGACCTTTTATGTCTGATTCTGGCTTATTCTTAAATGATACACTCTAATAAACTTTAAGTATTTGAGTTGTACAATTCCATGACCTTAAAGTACCAAGCCCGCGCTTTACTTCCTTGAATTGGAGTGAGCTTATCAAACATTTCTTGCATTTGAGAGCGTTCCATATTTGGAATTAACGAAGCACACCAATCCAATGCATTTTGAGGCGACTCCCATATTTGGTAAATTGGTGGAGTTTTATCTTGCTTCATGC
>JBCBQE010000468.1:0-5660 GCA_039820385.1 Cyanobacteria bacterium J06635_10 | reverse complement strand
AGGAATTGATATCGAACCCAAACCAGGGGTAGATATTAATAATACAAATTATCAACCTTTGATGCTCAATCACGAAATTGTAAATTTACCTTCAGCATCAACGATCGCTATCCAACGAGAAAAACTCACCAAACGTAATATAGCACCGAAAAAAATCGCCATCCTCGCAGATCCAGTATACAATTCCAATGACGAACAGGTTAGGGGTAAAGCAGAAAATAAAAGTCTCCAACTTGAATTAGAACATTCTGCTCTTAAACGTTCTGCAAAAACTCTAAATCGCAAACTTTGGGGAAGATTACCACATACAGCTACAGAAGCGAAAGCCATATTAAAACTTGTTCCTAATTCTATCAGCCTTCGAGCATTTCGCTTTGATGCTAACTATAATTTAGCAACAAGTAAAAATCTCAATCAATACCAAATTTTACACTTTGCAACCCACGGTTTTGTTAATCCCGAGCAACCGGAATTATCAGGAATTGTTCTATCATTGTTTAGTAAAGATGGCGAACAAATCCCTGGTTATTTACGTTTAGCAGATTTATTTGAACAAGATTATCCCGCTGAATTAATTGTATTAAGTGCTTGCGAAACTGGACTAGGTAAAAATGTCAGTGGTGAAGGTATTGTAGGGTTGACAAGAGGACTTATGTATGCAGGTGCTGCAAGAGTGGCACTGTCGTTGTGGCAGGTTGATGATAAAGGTACGTCGGTATTGATGCAGGAGTTTTATAAGCAGATGTTGCAGGGAAATAAAACTCCTAGTCAAGCTCTGAGGGCTGCACAGCGGAAGTTATGGGCTAATCCAGATTGGCGGAATCCTCATTATTGGGCTGCGTTTACTTTCCAAGGAGAGTGGAAGTAACCTCACCCCAGCCCTCTCCTTGTGAAGGAGAGGGAGAAAAATACTCTGCGTTACTCTGCGCTTTCCTTTGCATTCCTCTGCGTTTAAAAACATATAGCAGTTTGCAAGTAAATGAAGTATACTCCTCTAACCCTCCCCTTAATAAGGGGAGGGTGCGCGACAGCGCGGGTGGGGTTTACCGTTACTCTTGACAATGACGATTTAACGATCAAATCATACAAAGTCTTTTAATATCTAAATCCGAATTTCAAAGCTGCGTCACAAGCTACATTCAAGCATGACGTAAATATTATTTAATAAAATATTATGGATCATCTAGAAAATCTCTTACCAAATATTGAAAATTCTCACCTTTTTGCAGTTGACAATTCATTAAATCAAGATTTTCTCTCTCTTGATAATAATCTGACGATAAATTTTCAAAACCCTATATTAACAGCATCTTCTCAAGTTCCTCCTCTTACTTTAGAAACAGATTTTACAGATTCAGAACTTGCTCCGGTTAATTTAAATTCAAATATAATCAAGAATGGTGGATTTACTGTCGATGAAACGGATCAATTTGGCATTGATTACTTATTTGATGCAGCTACCTATAACATTTTTAATCTTGCAGGAATGGAAGATTTAAATCCCAATTCCGATGAATATATTGAGGAAGCTGCTCGCCGTGCTTTAATTCATTCGGCTGATACCGATTTCAACGATATTATTTTTCACGTCAAAGATGCAGCAACTAAAGCGACATTTTTTGAAGAAGTAAGTAATTCCCATACTTGGCATCAAACCGACACCGGAAAACACAGTTTTGATACAAATCAAAATTATAATCCTGGTAAATTAGAATTTTCCCAAGCTGAATTTAATACCTTTGAATTAGGAGTTCCCACTTTATCTGCTACAATTATTCGTAGCGACGGCGATTTCGGCAATGTTAGCGCTACAGTTTATTTAACTAACGGTACTGCCATAGCTAATGAAGATTTTGATGATATTCCCATTATTGTCAACTTCGCTGATGGAGAAATCGAAAAACACATCACTATTCCCATCGAAAGCGATAATTTAGCAGAAGCTAAAGAAACTGTTAATTTATCTTTAGGAGACTTGACAGGTGGCGCAACTCTTGGTAATCAAAAAACAGCCATTCTGAATATTGGTGATGAAGATATAAGTAACATCATCTCCACAACTAGCAGCGATGATTCATCACTATCTTTAGATACAGTTAATGTCTTTTTGAAACCAGGGGAAGAGATAAGCTTTGATATTACTCTCACAGTGCCAACAGATTCATCAACGGCT
Source organism: Cyanobacteria bacterium J06635_10 (assembly GCA_039820385.1). Taxonomy (GTDB): domain Bacteria; phylum Cyanobacteriota; class Cyanobacteriia; order Cyanobacteriales; family Nostocaceae; genus Rivularia. The sequence continues at coordinate 3,487 of JBCBQE010000468.1, read as the reverse complement.
CAAAGTACAAATAATCCTCAAATAAACATCTTCCCGGTAGGTGATGATTCTAGCCACATCAAAGAAATTTCACTCAAAAACATTGAAGGAAACAATTACACTTATACCGTCAAACTTGCATCTGATGGTACTGGTGGCAATCAAACCATAACTTTGCGAGCAGAGGGTTACCCAGACACCATAGTTAATACAATTACAGGATTAGTAGGCCCTTACAATCGTCCTCCAAATTCCCAATACCGAAGCGAATATTTAGACACCAATATTTTACCAGTTCAAGGAGTTGTTACAGGGGGAAGTGAAGAGGGAATTTTACTCAACCCAGAAATAGAAAACAATAAGAGTATCCGTCATGTAGGTTTTAGAGAAGTCAACAATCCTATAGATGCAGAACAAACTTGGGTTGTGATACACGGTTGGAATGATTCACCTTCTGTTCGATTTACCGATTTAGCACGAGAAATTGTCACTGCAAACCCGCGCGATCGCGTTTTACTTTTAGATTGGAGAGAAGCAGCTTATAATAACTCGAAAGCCCTAGGAATCGAGTTTGGAGTGCCAGGTAGGGGGAATTTCCGCGCTGGTAGTTGGATTACTCCCGTTGCTGAATTTGCAGTTAAAAGCTTAAAGGATTCTTATGGAATTGATAGTCAAGCAGCTTACCAAAGTTTAAACTTAATAGGTCACAGTCTCGGATCTTTAGTAAGCGCTGAAATGGGAAGATTTTACCGAGACGGAATGACGATAGAAAACAAAACTATATTAACAGGTAATAACCAAGGTACTAGAACTATTACCGCTCTTGAACCCCCATCAGCAAGAAATCGCGACGAAAATCCATTTGCAGAAGATCCAAATGTTGATATATACGATCTAGATGGCAGAATAAACGATACTCAGGCTCCTGAAAAATTCGCTGATGTATCCGTATTTTCTAGAGCCTATGTTGGTGAAAAAAGTATTGCGGGGAATCCAGGATTAGCTGTTACTGCTGATGAGGCTTTTCAAATGGATTTCGGAACTATATCTGAGTTTGTCACCGATTTTGGGGAAGAGCATTATAGAGTAATTACAACTTTTACTAATACGATTAATCAACAAGGTTTAATTGGTGACTTACTAGGTATTAAGGCTTATAAATCCATAGATACATTACCCATCGATGACTTCGACGAATTGAGAATCCGTCGAGAAGACAACGGAGGTTATACAGGAATCATCGATGTTAGCAAAAGCGATCGCGCTAGTTTATTAATTGGAAAATCGAAAACAGGTAAACAAGACGATATAGTCATCGGTAATGTTATAAACCAAGAAATCGACGGCTCTGATTTTTTTAATCTTGGCGGAGATGCTCGCTATACCGGAGATGGAGATGATATTTTCCTCGGCGAATCTGGTAATGACACTATAAGAGGCGATAACAACGATGATATCCTGTTTGGCGGTATTGGTAAAGATAAACTAAATGGTGGTTCCGGAATAGATACGTTTGTTTTAAAACCCGGTGATGGTAGTGTATTTACAGATGAAGTTGATGTCATTGAAGATTTCCAAATCGGAACCGATAAAATTGGTCTTATTGACATTAACTTTGAACAATTAACCTTCCTTGAATTACCCAGTGGATTTCTTGGCCTTTTTAGAGATACTGCGATCGTTTTTAACTCAGAAATTATAGCATTGCTCAAAAACACTAGAGTAGAAGAAATTCAAAAGCCAGAATTTTTTGTATCTATTGACGAAGATGAACTTCGAGTTACTTGAGAGGCTTGCAAATATAGCCAATTTCAGCTGAGTATAATACAAAACTATCCCCCTTACCCTCTCCAAAATATCGGAGAGGGGGTGTAGTTACCTGTTGTATTCCATCCAATCGAAAACCGCTATATAGAATTGTAGGTTGGGTTTCGTTCCTCAACCCAACATCCTACCTTATAGGTTTCGGCAGCAAGACAAGGGAATAGGCTGGCTTTGTAGAAGCACAAGCGTCAACTCTAAGAGAAGCCAATTTACATGTCGATAGTTGGGTTTATTTGCACCGACTTACTTAATTGAGAATAAGTAATGATTATACGTGATTTACAAACCAGAGAAATAGCTGTAAGATTTAAATCGAATTTTACCTTTACTAAGAGAATTTACTTAAATAGCCTTCTTGGTATTAAAGGTCACATTCTATTTATTAAACTTGAGAATTTGTCCAAACAGAAAGTCATGAAAAATCTAATCAAAAACATAGCTGTGGTAGCTGCGATTTGTCTTGTTGCAGCTTTTTCCTTGATGAATGCTCCTGCTTATGCATTTGTTGAAGCTGACTTGGATGAAGTGATAAATGTCAAAAATTGTCCAAATTGCGATTTATCCGGAGCTGACTTACACGATGAAGATTTGTCAGGAGCGAAACTTTATGGAGCTAACCTCTCAGGAGCAAAACTTTATGGAGCTAACCTATCGGGAGCTAGCTTGTCAGGAGCAGATTTATCAGGAGCAAGCTTGTCAAAAGCCAATCTGTCTGGAGCCTATTTACAGAAAGCTAGTCTCTCAGGAGCTTATTTACAGAAAGCCGATTTATCAGAAGCACTGCTTTATGGAGCGGATTTGCAGAATGCTGCTCTATATGGAGCTAACTTAAAGGATGCAAAAATCAAGGGAGCTAATTTTGAAGGAGCGAAACTCAAGGGAGCTAACATCGACGAAGCGATTAAGTAGATCCCAATAGAAGCTTTATCCCAGAATCCGAAAAAAAATTACTGGTTTGCAGATTTTTGATGTAAACCAGTAATTGTATGAGTTAATAAACTCAGATAGTTTGGTATTTAAAGACTTGTGAATTTCTTCATCGGGTGTGCTGTTTGGTCTTATAAAGGTTGGGTAGGCGATTTTTACCCCCAAGGTACTCGCTCTAGAGATTTTCTCCACCTCTACAGTCGTCGCTTCACCACTGTGGAAGGTAACACTACTTTCTATGCAATACCAAATCAAGAAACTGTAAAGCGCTGGGCTGCTCAAACACCTGCTGAATTTAAATTTTGCTTAAAATTACCGCGAAATATTACTCATAACGGCTTACTCAAACCTTATATTAACGATGCTTTAAAATTCGCCGAAATAATGCGCCCTTTGGGTAACCGTCTTGCACCGATGTTTGCACAATTACCACCTTCTTATCCACCCTCATCATTAGACGATTTAACCGCGTTTATCCAAGCTTGGCAACAAACACAAATACCTTTAGCAATAGAAGTCAGACATCGCCATTGGTTTAAACAACCCCACGCCAGCAATTTAACAAATATTTTACAAAACTTAGGAATAGGAAGAGTAATACTAGATTCTCGTCCTATTTATACTGGAGAAAACGATCCTCAACTAAATTCCGAACGACGTAAACCTCAATTACCCGTAGAATTTAGGGTTACGGCACCATTTACTTTAATTCGCTTCATATCTCACCCAAATTTACCTATAAATCAACCGTTTATGG
>JBCBQE010000467.1:0-5668 GCA_039820385.1 Cyanobacteria bacterium J06635_10 | reverse complement strand
TTCCTGCTTGATCGCAAAGCTTATGGGCTAACTTAAAATGCCAGTCTTTGCGACTATCACAAATGCGTTGATGTAATGAAGCAATCTTTCGATTTAATTTGTGTCTATTGTTTGAACCAAAACGCTTTTTCTTTAACCTACGTTGCAGCAATTTCAGCTTGCGGTGTAGGGTTTGAAGAAATCTAGGACGTTCAATTAAGACACATAAAGGAAGTTGCAACAAATTTGTCCAATCCCAAATCTAATCCCACTGGTACGCCACCAGGAGCAATGTCAGGAACATTGACATTACATTCGAGGGTGAACATCAAAAAATACCCAGATGCTTTGCGAACAACACGAACCTGTTTGATGACAAAACCATCAGGTATTTCCCGGGATTTCACATACTCCATCCACCCAATTTGAGGCAATTTAATTTGATTACCCCTCAATATTTCTCCTCTTCCAAGCTGAGGATAAACATAAGAACGCATTCTGTACCAATTTTTGAAACGGGGGAATCCCATTCCCTTACGTTTCATGTCAATAAATGCCGTCTCCAGTTTCCTTAATACCTGTTGTAGTACTTGAGCATTAACAGTTGTCAGTTCTGGGTAATGTTTTTTGGCTTGAGTGAGAGATTTAGCTTGCCTGTTGTAGTTTGGGTAAGCTGCATCTGCACTCATAATGTACTCGGAAGATATTGAACAAGCGTTAACAGGTGACTTACGAGAATTAATCCAATCTTTTCGTTCACACAAAGCAAAATTCCAAACTTTGCGGCATATGTCTAATGTATGTTCGATTAATGTAATTTGCTCGAAGGTAGGATTGGCTTTGTATTCGTAAGTTAGAGTTAACACTGTTTATCACCTCCTACAAAATAATATCATATTTTGTAGGAGGTGATATATTTGAGGTCAACAAAGGGATAAATCCCTTTGAGTCGGGTTTCATCCCCTGATTAAAAACGAGCGGGGTTCTCACCCTCCCATTATATTTTGATAGGAGAAGCAAATCGGAAAACCAAATACCGCCAATCGATAGCGATATACCTTCAGAAAAAACGAACCCGATGAAGGTATTAAGAAATTTTGACTATGGCACAATAAAGCAAGCAAACGGACGTAAAATCCGAGAATTTCGCATAACTGCCACAAATAAGATAATTGATTTAAATAGCGCCGTTTCTTTCAACGTTTGGACTTATAACGGCCAAGTACCGGGGCCAACACTTAGAACTAAAGTTGGCGATAAGCCCGGGCAGGGGCATGCGAAGAGCGATCGCGTGAGGATTATCTTCCTAAACCGAGGGGGACATTCTCATTCAATGCATTTTCACGGTACCCATCCTGCTTCATCAGATTGAGGAACACAAAGCTGATCGCAAGCAGTATGAGCGAGCTATTGAAAGCAACGCCTAGTGTAATTCCTCCATCTGCACCAACAAAAACACCAGAAGAAGTAAATAAACTGGTAAATACTATCGAACAAAATTCTCAAAAAATCATCAAAAGCTGAAGCACCATTACACAAAAATAGCGGTTAAAACTGATTGATTTGAGCAAGTATAGGCTTAAGAAGAGTTTAAAATTATTTACAGATGAGTAAAAGTGAGGAATATCAATAGAAATATTCTGTAAAGATAAACAGAAGTTATAAGTAATACTTTGAACTTCCTATTTATCATTACCATTTTCCTAGCTATTCACTCAAAAAATCCCTACGAATAAACCTCTTCGCGAATTATAGTCCGATGCAAGAACTTGACAATAAAAAGACAATTGACCTATTAAACGCCATCATGGAATTTGAACTAGCGGGGGTAGTGCGCTATACCCATTATTCCTTGATGGTGACTGGCCCCTATCGGATTCCAATTGTAGATTTTTTCAAAGCTCAAGCAAGCGAGTCATTGCTTCATGCTCAACAAGTAGGAGAAATTCTTACAGGTATGGATGGGCATCCTAGCCTCAAAATTACGCCGATGGAAGAAACATACAAGCATAACGTTAAGGATATTTTAGAAGAAAGCTTGTCACACGAACAGAAGGCATTAAATCTGTATAAGAAATTTTTAAGTACAGTTACTGATGCTAGTATTTACTTAGAAGAATTCGCTCGTAGTATGATTGGACAAGAAGAGATGCATAATCTCGAATTGAAAAAAATGTTACGCGATTTCAGTTAATTGAAAAGGTGAGCATTTCCCGCCTTCTTTGAGAGGGGGAGATGGGGAGATAGGGAGCGAGGGAGAATTAATTATTCCTAACCACTAACTCCTAACTCCTCACTCCTAACTCCTAACAACTAACAACCAACAACTAACAACCAACAACTAAAAATGAACTTTAGTGCAGCCTTACCCACCTTTGTCATAACTCTCCGAGAAGGAGTAGAAGCGGCTCTCGTAGTTGGTATAGTACTGGCAATGCTTGCCAAAGCGAAACAGTCTCGTCTCAACCCTTGGGTATATGCTGGTGTAGGCGTTGGAATTGCAGTAAGTGCGCTTATTGGAATATTCTTTGCTTCGATAATTCAAGCAACAGGGCTAATTAATCCTCAATATGCCCCCATAGTTAAACCTGTAATGGAAGGAATATTCGGCATAATTGCGATCGCAATGCTCAGTTGGATGCTCATCTGGATGACAAAACAAGCCAGATTTATGAAAGCTGAAGTTGAGGGAGCCGTAAAAAATGCCTTGTCAGGGGATAAAAACGCTGGTTGGGGAGTTTTTACTTTAGTTTTAATTGCTGTGGTGCGCGAGGGTTTTGAAACTGTTTTATTTATCGCTTCTAATTTTCAAGAAGGTTTTGTTCCCACCATTGGCGCAATTGCTGGCATCGCAACTGCAGCCTTAATTGGTGCCTTGATATTTAAATGGGGTGTAAAAATAAATATCCGTCAATTTTTCCAGGTGATGGGTATTTTTCTAGTCTTAATTGTTGCTGGATTAGTAGTAGGATCGCTACGTCAATTCGATCGAGCTTTTGCTGCTCTTGCCCCGATCGATAATCTGCCAGAAAATCTTTGTTTTTACAATCAAAGCTTTGCTGAAATTCACTCTTGTATATTAGGCCCTATAGTGTGGAATACATCAAATATATTGCCCGATAAAAAGTTTCCAGGAGTAATTCTCAAAGTATTATTTGGCTATAGAGAAAATTTATATTTAATTCAAGCAGTTGCATACCTATCATTTTTATTCACTGTGGGAGGTTTGTATTTACGCAGTATTCTAGGTACTTTACCCCAGAATGAAAAGAAGATTACTGCTAGTCCAAAATAGATATTCAAGCTCTGAGAAAAATAATTAAATCTAAGAAAGGGAGATAAGGATGCTCCCGACAGATTAAGGTAATAAATAACTATCCGTACAGGATCAACCCTGATTACTGACTGCGATCGCGCCATAATTAAAAAGGCAGGTTTTTTTGAAAGAAAATCAGTTCCTGGCCACCTCAAATTTCTACAGTTATATCTGATTCTTAGATGTAATTATCATAACAAGAGTATAATTAACCATTAGAAAACTTTTCCTTAACCTTTTCTTGAGAGAATTTTAGTAAATTTATATAGGGCTTAAGTAGTGAAAAAACTACTTCCTTTATGTTTTGAAACAAGTATACTGATAAAAAGTTGAAGACTTCGTTCAAGTTAGAAGACGACAAAGTTCCCTATTAATGTCGTTTCTTATTTGCTAGATACTGTTAGCCGTTACATTAAAAGTTATCGGTAATTCTTAGTTTTATATTTCTATATAGTTATAGAAGTAATTTATTCAGGGTGTATCGTTATTCATATAGTACTTGAGTACTAAAATATAAATAAATGTCGTCGTGGACGTTTATTTAACTAAAAACAACTAAAAGTAGCGAGTATTTTGTGCAACTGTTCTTTAATTAGAGCTGTTGTCACTTCCGGCTGCTTTTATTTGCCTGGATATCTTCTGATGAAATTACTCTCTTCATGGTGTAACTATCACTAAAATGATGCAATTTAACCAAGATAAAGCCATTAACTTACTGCAACAAATTTTAGAATTTGAATTAGCAGGAGTAGTTCGATACACAACTTACTCTTTAATAGTAAATAGTAGTAACAAAAATGAAATTGTTGATTTTCTGAAAGAGCAAGCGGAAGAGTCACTATTTCATTCTCAAAAAGTAGGAGAAATGTTAGTAAGTATTAATGGAAATCCTCAACCACGTATTACACCTATTTCTGAACTCGAAAACTATTCTGTAAAAGATATATTGAGCGCGAGTTTAGCACATGAAAAGCAGGCTTTAGGACATTATCGGGTACTTTTAGAGGCTGTCAAAGGTCACAATAATGATATCGAAGAGTTTGTCAGCAATATGATTGAGGAAGAAAGTCATCATACTGAAGAATTGGTAGGAATGATAAATGATTTGAATGAAGAAAGTTAGGAATTAGGAATTAGGAATTAGAAATTAGAAATTGCGTTCCTTTACGTTAGATAATGTAAGGGAGCGTAATTTATTTTTGTATTTTGTTTAACAATCAATGAATAAAAACCATCGAACAAATATTTCGGTATCTCGTATAGTTAACCTTGATGGAAACTTCAATATTGTTCGCAAAGGGGTATCCAAGTTCGATTGGGGTGACTTGTACCATGTATTATTAACTCTTTCCTGGATAAAATTATTTGCGGTAGTAGGTGCGGGTTATATAATAACTAACCTTTTGTTTGCTTTGCTGTATCTAAGTGCAGGTGATGGCGTAGAAAATATGCGTGAAGGCAATTTTTCCGACGCATTTTTTTTTAGCGTTCAAACTATGGCAACCATTGGCTATGGTGCAATGCATCCGAAAACATTTTTTGCCAATATTTTAGTTGCGATTGAAGCTTTGCTGGGGCTTTTAGGAGTATCTGTGGGAAGTGGATTAGTATTTGCTCGATTTTCTCTTCCCAAAGCGCGAGTCATGTTTAGTCGTGTGGCAGTGGTTGCTCTTCATGATGGTGTACCAACCTTGATGTTTCGAGTTGCTAACGAGCGTCAAAGCTGGATTTTGGAAGCTGAAGTTAACGTCAATTTAGTCGTCAGCGAAATGACTCAAGAAGGAGAATTGATGCGAAAGTTTTATAAATTACCACTATATCGCCATCATTCATCACTTTTCCTTTTGACTTGGACAGTTATGCATCCCATAAAGGAAAGTAGCCCTCTCTACAACATAACCTTAGATGAGATGTTGGAGAAAGAAATGGAACTATTAGTAACTTTAACTGGAATTGACCAAACCGTTTCTGATAATATCCACACTTATCACTCATATATTCCCACAGAAATTCTTTGGAATCATCGGTTTGCGGATATTTTATCTAAAACCCGGAATGGTAAGCGTAGTGTTGACTATCGTCGGTTTCATGATGTTGTCGCGCTTGATTGAAGAGGAGCGATAGCGGAGTTGGGAGCTCGCGGGGTTAGGAGTTAGGAGTTAGGGGAATAGCATAAAAAGTGATTAGCCAGACTTGATATAAGAGGGGGAAGAGGGAATAAGTGAGATATTAGCTCAATCCCGACTAATGATTAATTATGCGATCGTAAAGTTGAACGTCTCAGAATGAATTCCCAGCTTTATAAAAATTAACTTACTGCTGCTTGTTGTTCATTAATTACTTGTTGTTGAGTATCATCCGCTAATGGTTTAC
>JBCBQE010000466.1:0-5684 GCA_039820385.1 Cyanobacteria bacterium J06635_10 | reverse complement strand
CTCCTAACTACTAACTATTAACTCCTAACCTTTAACCTTTTTTTAATATCGTTCCTTCGGCTACAGTCTACTGGGTGTAGGTGAGCAAGAATATGAATAAACCCTTTGTTTGTGCAGCTTTTCGTACATATTATGCTGCTTTTATATGAAACCTCGAATTATTGTTTGTAGTTTAGGACGCACCGGATATAAAATCTTTCGTTTGTTGAGACAGCAGGGGGCGTTAGTTGTTGGTATTCACCATCAATCGATTTCTGGCGAAAGAGCGGGAGATGTGATTGTTGGCGATTTACACGCAGCTAGTACCCTCAAAGCAGCAGGAATTCAACAAGCGAATACTTTAGTCATATCTGGAGGTGATGATGCATTAAATTTATGGATTGTCATGCAAGCACGGGTGCTTAATCCCCGCATTCGGATAATCAATCGCTTTTTTAACACTAGTTTGGGCGAACGTTTAGATTATACTTTGCCAGACCATTTAAGTATGAGTGTTGCGGGTTTGGCCGCGCCAGTGTTCAGTTTTGCTGCACTCGGAAATAAAGCCATTGGACAGATTAAATTATTTAAACAAACTTGGCCCATACACGAAGAATATATTCATCAATATCACCCTTGGAACGGTCGCAAACTCAATGAATTATGGGAAGATCGTTCGCGGATGCTGATTTATTATTTACCTGTAGAAGGCAATTTAGATTTAGTATCCGCAGTTACATCTGGACACGAACTTCAAAAAGGCGATCGCCTGATTGTCGGTACCCAACCCCAAGTGCGTGCAACTCGTAAATCACTGATTGCCAAACTGCTCAAAGTCTTAACGAATTTACGGCAATTCAGACATCATGCTCAATCAGTTTTGGTGGGAGCAATGTTGCTAATGATGATTATTTCACTAGCAACTCTTACTTATGTATCTACCGAACTTAATATGTCTGTGATCGATGCCCTCTATTTTTCTGTCGGTATGATTACAGGGGCTGGTGGTAATGAAAAAGTCGTAGAACAAGCCCCTAACAGCATTAAGCTATTCACTGTTGTCATGATGTTAGTTGGAGCGGCAATATTTGGTATTTGGTATGCTTTGCTCAATGATTTTGTCTTGGGAACCCGTTTTAAACAGTTTTGGGATGCAGCGCGAATACCGAGGCGCAATCACTACATTGTCTGTGGCTTGGGTGGTCTTGGAATCAAAATTGTCCAGCAACTTTATAATAATGGACAGGAAGTTGTAGTCGTTGAACCCAATAGCAACGGTAAATTTGTCAATACCGCTCGCAGTTTGGGTATTCCTATAATTCATGCTGATGCCAGCTTCCCAGAGACTCTCAAGTCTTGCAACATTACAAATGCTGCCTCCTTAATTGCCGTTACCGGCAACGATGCGACTAATGTAGAAATTGCTCTCAAAGCCAAGGGATTATCACCTAGTATTCCCGTGGTAGTAAATTATGCAGACCCTGATTTTGCCCGCATGGCACAAGAAGTATTTGATTTTGAGGCAGTACTGAGTCCCGCAGAGCTTGCTGCTCCTGCTTTTGCTGCCGCAGCCTTGGGTGGGAGAATCCTTGGTAATGGCATCACCGCAGATAGTTTATGGGTGGCCTTTGCGACAATAATTACACCTTCACATCCATTTTGCGGGCAACAAGTTAAAGAAGCAGCTATGTATGCCGATTTTGTACCTTTATACGTAGAAACCAACTCTCAAACCATCCACGGTTGGGAATTACTCGAAATCTGTCTGAGTGGTGGGGACATGTTATATTTAACGATGCCGGCAACTCGCTTGTATCAATTGTGGCGCTATACTCCCAAAATCAATGCTGTTAATTATTAATTAGAGAACAGATGGGAACAAGATTTCCGATTGTTTCATATTAAAACTCATAACTCTTCATCTCCTCATTCTCTTATCCATTCAACTACACTGAGGAAATACTGTGGAGTGCCAAAGCGATCGCCAATGGTGGAAATGTTGACGTTTACTCTTATTAACTCGCCATCTTTCCGAATAAGTTGCTTTTGTATTGAATTAGCGTTATCTTTACCATCGAGAATATTAGACATAAACTCGATGGAAGAGTCTAAATCATCTGAGCCTGTAATATCTTGCCAGCTTAAATCCAATAATTCTGACTCACTATAGCCAGTAATTTCGCAAAAATGCGGGTTAACCTCCACAAATTCCCCAGATAGTTTTGTCTGATAAATTCCTACGGCGACTTGCTCGAAAATAGCGCATAAACGTTCTTCACTTTCGAGTAAAGCATCTTCCGCCCATTTGCGTTGGGAAATATCTTCGACTACGGCTAGAAAATAATCGGGCATTCCTTGTTGGTTGTGTACCAGTGAGACACTAACATTAACCCATTGCTCTCGATCGTATTTATTCCACTTACGGATAAACCGTTTTTGTAAAGAGTAGTTAGAAATCTCCTTGGTAAATAACTGTCGCAAGTGCATCAATTCGGTTTCAATATCATCTTGATGAGTAATATCTTGCCAACTTAGCTGCTTTAAAAATGATTCTCCATAACCGACTATCTCACAAAAGCGTGGATTGACTTGCATAAACTCACCGTAAAGGGAAACCTGATAAATTCCCACAGCAGCTTGTTCGTAAATAGCACGAAAACGTTCCTCACTTTCCCTTAAAGCTGACTCTGCTATTTTACGTTGAGTGATATCTCGTGCAACCCACAACACGCTGTTGTCCGAAATTGGAGAAATGCTAGCGCTAAACCATACTTGAGTATCTTCCTCTTCTAAAAGGTAATCAAAATGTAAGGTTTTTTGTATCTCTAAAGTCTGTTTAACTTGGTTTAAATAGGTTAGGGCTGTTTGTTTATCAAAAAAAAGTTCCGCAGTTTTATTAATCAATTCGTTAGTAGCCGCATCGGAATCACTCACACAAGTCGGTAGAATTTCCACATTAGACAAATTATTGTCTTGAATGCTTACCACCAGCATGATATCTTGGATCGCCTCAAAAATAGCCCGTAACCTAGTTTCAGAACTAGTTAACTTATCCTCAAGCAATTTACGAAAGCGAGTTTCTTTTTGCAGCTTTTGGTTTAACTTTTGATTATCAGCTTTTGTTTGTGCTAGAAAATCCTGCAATTTCTGCAAAGTTTGCTTAAACTTCCCATTGCTTTGTCTGTGGCTAATCAGTGTTAAAGCATCTTTTACAGCGTTATTCGATGTGCTAGCTGCACAATTATCGTTAACGCCTTGAGAGTTTTTAGAGTCTTGCATAAATAAACTATTTTGATCGAATTATTGATTGCGACTGAACTAATAAGTGATTTGGCGTAAAATAATATACATATATCGACAGCAATTACAACGCAGTAGTTTGAAGTTTTTTACATTCTGTTACAGTGCGCTAGTTTATTAGCGTTTAACTAACAGCCTCTTTTTTAAGGAGAGCCACTCTCTTTCTTATATTCCGCCAGTCATAGCTCTGCCATGATTCTCAAGGCAGCCCCGTCAGCGGGGGTTGGAGGAATTGAAAAATTTAGATAGAAAAATAGTTTAGGCGTAAGCTGCTTCTGTCTTGATTGTGTTTAGTTCCAGAAGATAATTTCAAAACTATTAGTTAAAAGATAGTGCTGCTGATTAATAATAATGACACTAACTTTTATGTAAAAACAAGTTAGATTTAAAACATTGAAATTTATCTTAATCCTATTTGAGTGATTGAATATATTTACCCAAATACCCTAAAATCAAGTGTTTTGACCGCTAATGCTCTTAAAAATACCATCAATCATATGTATAAAAGATACAATTAATTTTATATAGCGTACAGCGATTATGTCTTCTACCTTGAGCAGCCAACTACCCATTTTTTACAGCTTTTAAAAGATAATTAGACAGTTCGCAAAAACCTTCACCTTCCCTATTCTGAGTCACATAAGCTGGTTTATGCTGTAATTTATTGACATATTCGAGCACGTTAGCAACACCCACAGATGCAGCAAAATAATTCTTGTCGAACAAACTTTCATCGTTAGGGCTATCGCCAACGGTAACAACTTCATCCGAGCTATATTCAGGAAAATATTCTTGCAGTACTTGCCATAACCCTATAGCCTTATCTTGTCCCAAAGGTTTTATATGACACTGAACATTGCTATAGGTAAATCCCCAACCTAATTCCCGACATTGATGTGAAAGGGTTTTTATGATGTCACTACTCAAACCAGCCACATCAAAAGTCCAATCTGTAAGGCGAAAACGATTATCGTCCGATTCTTTAATTTGGGGGAAATTCCGCTTGATTTGCTGAAAAACAGCCGCTAAATCTCTTCTATGTTTATCTAAATCTTGTATAGGTGTAATAGCAAATGCTTGCTCCCTTTGAGATGGGTAAAATAACCCGCCATTTTCAGCAATTGCCCCTACTACTGGTAAATAGTACGCCAAACCGCTAACCCAACCAGCAGAACGCCCAGTAACAATTATAACTTTGATATTCGCTGCTGCTAAATCTCGTAAGGCTTGCAGCAGTACATTGGTAAATTTACCTTTTATGGTTAAGGTACCATCCATATCTGTAGCCACAAGACGAATTTTGCTAAAGCAATTGCTGTCGGGAGGTTGGGGAAGTGATAAACAGGACATTTACAATAAAGTCGAAAAAAGCAGAAGTCAACCGCTGGGGGTTCGTCAAAAGTCAAAAGTCAAAAGTCAAAAGTCAACAATCGATTTGAGAACTAATTTTTCCCAAGAAAATATAATCATATCGCAAAACGGAGTTGCAAATTTGGGCATCCTAACAATTAGGAGTCCAATTTTTTTGTGCATTATGTCAACTTCGATGCTTATTGCTAAATCTCCCGCAGCAAAAATTACCAACACATCTCAACAGCTTCCCCTAACGAAGGATACTCCATTACCGATAATGGTATCGGGAGGACTTACTGTAATGGTAATTATCTTGATAATCTACGGCAAAATCCAAATTAGGAAGCTACAGAAAAAACTTAGGTTTGAAAAATTCCGCACCCGAGAGCTAGAGAAAAAGCTGAAACTATCTCTCCAAACGATTCGCAAAATGGAAACAAACCCCGATTTGATTAACTCCCGAGAATTTAATCTCGATTATTTGCGAATGCGGATGGAGGAAGAAGTTTTCCACTTTGCCATTGTGAATCAGATAAAAATCAAAATCAAAGATAAAATTTCTCAAGCATTACGTCCAAATCATTCCCAACAAGGAGTTGTAGGAATTGCCAGTAGCGCCGGAAGACAGATAGATGAAACTTTTGATGTGGAGTATGAAACCGGTGTTGCAACAAATAACGGTAAGCGAATACTATTTCGCGTTCAAATTAAATTAATGAAATTGCCCACACAAACAACTTCAGCTACCATTAGTCAATTGATTGATTGCGTTGAAACTTATTTAAGTCCGGCAGAAGATCATGATACATGGCAACCGACAATTCAAGGTAGAATTGCCTTTATGCATTGGGATCAAAAAGCTAAACCCACTCCTTTACTAGTATTAGAACAATCTAATGAAGGTGTTAATGTCACTTTTCGTACCAGTCGTCCAGCTAATAACGGTATGGTGAATAACTTGTCGAATAATAATACTAGCTATCGAGAATGAACATTAAACAGTTGACAATTCTGAGCTATCAGTTCATAATTATCAGTTATCTTTTATCGTC
>JBCBQE010000465.1:0-5688 GCA_039820385.1 Cyanobacteria bacterium J06635_10 | reverse complement strand
TCATCACCTTCACTGTTCACTGTTCACTGCTCACTGTTAACTGTTAACTGTCAAAACCCCCTCATCTGCATCCAAAGTTGCGATCGCACCAACAGGTAAAGCGGCGTTGGGTGCCTCATGTCCAAAAGGTAAATAAGAAACAACGGGAATACCTAGATCTCCCAGTCGATCGCGCAATACTTCATCTACGCTGAAACTAGGAATATTTGGCGCGGGTTCGCAATTAGTAAAGTTTCCTATCGCAACTCCGGCTATTTTTGATAAAGCACCGCTCATACGCCATTGAGTTAACATTCTATCAATGCGGTAGGGTGCTTCCCTTATGTCTTCTATTGCTAAAATAACGCCATCAAGATTTGGTTGCATTGGCGTACCCAAAAGATGTGTGGCTACCGTAAGGTTTGCTGGTAGTAAATTACCACTCACAATACCTCCTCCCCATCCTTTACCTTTTAAAGGATTGAGGGATTTACCTTCTACCAAATTAAATAATCTTTGTCTTGACCAAGTTGGTTCTTCAGCTAAAGTAGTCATTACAGGTGCATGAACCCCACAAATACCTACCTTATAAAGACTCCATAATAAAGCCGTAATATCGGAAAAACCAATTAACCATTTTGGTTTGGGAGCATCAGGAGTTTCTTCCTCTTGCAACATCCACGTCCATTCTTCCAAAATTCGCGTACTGCCAAAACCACCTCTAGCACAAAGAATACCGCGACATTCTGGATCTTGCCATGCTGCTGCTAATTGACTGCGGCGTTTTTCGTCTTTGCCTGCTAAGTATCCCCATCTATCTTCTATTTCCGGGATTACTTCCACTCGATAACCACGCTCGCGCCAAATTTCTACACCACGTTCAAATGCTTCTAATTCTCGCAAAGCACCGCTAGGAGCAATTACTCTCAATAAGTCACCAGATTGCAAAGGTTGCGGTATGAGTAAGGTTTTGGGGTGTTGAGTTTCTATTTGCATCGATTGGTTATTTATACTAGAAATGGATGGGGAAGTTGTCATTTGTAGGTTGTATTTCCTAGTTCACATCAGTTCAGTTTTTATCCGTAAAAGTGAGGTGAAAAAAAAAGATTAACAATCCCAAATTTTTCCGATTTTAAAGTCGAAAATTCAAAATGTCGATAAAATACTTGTCAAAATGCTTGCTTCATGCTTCTTCATAGAATTCTCTTTGTGCGGCATTTCGACGCTTTGTTACTTCTATTAATCTGGCGACACTATCTGATTGCACTAAAAAACCCGGTTTCACCATCCTGAATAATAGATGCAGAACCACCCCGACTATCGGAAATTACTTTTACTCTACAAATTCAAGCTTCAATTGCTACATTCCCAAATGCTGACCCTCAAAAATATGTCATAACTATTGCTTGACACTCACCGCTTGCTGTATTTTCTTAGTAGACAAAAACCCTAAATATTAAAAAGGCGCATTTGGGTAATCTTACTGGATTTTCTGCCAATAGGATTCATCTTAAATTTTACTCATAACCTTTGGATAAATGTTAGTACTATTTGCTACAGGTAACCTATCTTCTAAAGTTTTTTTCGGAGAAATACAGTTCAATCAAGTTAATTGCTGTTTTGGTTAGCAGCAATATTAATGGAGATGGGGAGGTGGGGAGATGGGGAGTTTTACACAATGGCAACGCTGGCGAGAAATCTACACCGCGTTTTACCTCCCCTACAATCAAAAATGTGCCAGTTGCTGCCATTCCTATTTAATTTACATTTCTTGTTCTTCTGATGGTAAAGTAGGAATACGCTTCATATGGGAAATCGCATACTTCGCAACTTGTTGGACTTCTGGGTCTTCATCCTCTATTGCTATCGCTAGTGTTTGACTAATTTGAGCCATCATGTCATAAATACGAGTCAAATCGCGGATGGCGTTTTTCCGCACGTCGGCACTTTCATCTTGCATTGATACTGCTAAAGCACGATTCATTGGTTTAAGAGTGCGAGTACCAATTTCTGCTAAAGCAGCCAAAATTAGACTACGTTGCTGGGAGTCACAATGAACCATTTGTTCTACCAATGGCTGAATTGCTCGCGAGTCTCCTTTTTGCCCTAATTCCCAAATAGCTTTACGTCGCTGTGTAGAATTGGAACTTTCTAAATCTTGAATTAATTCATCAACAACCTTTACTCTGGCTAGACGAGAAGTTTTTGCTGGTGGAAGTAATTTTTGAGATGGTGTAGCTGTTGATTCTACACTATCAAAACCATGGTTTGTATTTACGAGTTTGCGTGCAGAAGGTTCAATTAAATCCGTATCTTCTAAATATTCTTGTTCTTGAGTGGTATTTGCTAATTTATCTGGGGATGGTTGAACTAATTCAGTATCTTCATCCAAGTAGATGTCAGCGCTGTTTAATCTTCGAGAATATAGCCATTTAACTATATAGAATAATATTCCCCCACCAGCCAATATTCCCAAACCTATTAAACCAAATTGAATCAAACTACTTTGTGATGATTTTTCTTTAGAAGGTTCAACAACAGGTTGTGGTGTAGGAGTAGAAGTCACACTACTTTGTTTTGCGATTTCTCTTCTTAATAATTCCCTAGTTCGACTACCTGCAATACCATCTGGAAGTAAATTATTGTCTTGCTGAAATTTTGTCACAGCAATACGTGTAGTTGCACCAAATTCTCCATTGGTAGTGCCATCGTAATAACCCAGTTTTTTTAGCTGGGTTTGCAGCACCTTTACATCTTCTCCCGTACTACCTATTCCCAGGTTAGAGCGTGGAGCCTTATCTAAGGAATTAGCTTGAGCAATTTCTAATAAAAACGGTGTCTTTTCATAACCAACTGCAACCGTGGGATTGATGTCAAATCCGCAGCAAGTTAGATAAGTAAATATAACTATAGGGTAATGGCATCGCCTCATACAGAAAATTTCAGCAAGATAGCAGTTTATAAGTTATTGGTATAACCATAACTTTAATATACTTAGATGTTAACTTTTATCTTGACAAAAAACTAAAGAACTAGATCGATATTTGTTAGTAATATGACCCATCTGCGCCACCATCGGCTAAGTAAATTCAATTCTAGGCTTTGGATTGAGTGTAGACAAGTTTTTGGAGACAGGATGCAGTGGTAGCTTATTACAGAAAATTTCATCTTTGGGGGAGGTACATTTTACGGGCTTTACTGTAGCTAATATCACAATATTTTCCGACTATTGTACTGTATTAGGACTTATGCAACCGGCACATTCTGATTGTAGGCATCAACCGAGTCTTGTGACAATTGCGTAAGTCCTGTGTATTTAACTTAAACATATGGGTTTAATTCCCCACGTCATAGGGAACCCTTAAAAGTTTTTTAGAAGAAAAACTTTTAAGGGTTCCCGTCATACGGTGAAAGATACCTCCCACGCGCTCGCCGCACCTGGCGGTGAAGGCGTGAATGGGCTGGGTTTAAATCCCCATCCCAATTCCAAACTTCTTCTAAGGCTCTTCCTTCTTCCTTCGTTTAAGGCAGCGCTAATCACCTCTAACTCATGCTTAAATAAGAGCAATAAACAAACTCAAATCCAAAATCAACAAATGCATCAAACTTCTGGACGTTGGTTTTTAGGTCTAGCATTATCTTTATTAACGGCTATTTTATGGGGTGTTTTACCGATTTTTTTGTCAATAACACAACAGGGATTGGATATATATACTCTAACTTGGTTTCGCTATTTGGTGTGTTTTTGTTTTGTAGGGTTCTATTTAAAGTGGCGTGGGAATTTACCCTCCTTTTCACAATTAAGTTCAAATTCCTTAAAATTACTCGCGATCGCAGCTATTTTTCTAGGAATATTTAATATCTTATATACACAGGGTCTAGCTATTACAACAGCTGCAAATGCTGAAGTTTTGCTACAGTTATCGCCTCTATTAATCGGTTTAGGAGGTTTGGTAATTTTTAAAGAACGCTATACATTGGTTCAGTGGATTGGCATAATTATTCTCATTATTGGCTTGATTCTATTCTTTAATGAAGAATTATCTCATTTGATTAGCCTACAAACAAAGTATTTATTTGGTAGCTTTTTAATTGTGCTATCAGCGGTTTTTCTTTCAGTTTATATTTTAATTCAAAAACAACTTTTGCAAAATTTATCTTCTACTCATCTTATACTGATTATTAATGGTGTAAATACTTTATTATTAACAATAATTGCTAACCCTGAAACAATTTTTACACTTGATTCTTTACAGATGTCAATGTTAATTGCTTCTGGTTTAAATACTTTAATTAGTTATAGTGCTTTTGCCGAAGCATTAGAACATTTGGAAGCATCACGAGTTGGTGCAGTATTAGCTTTAGCTCCTCTTATAACATTATTTTCAGCTTGGTTATTATCCGAAATATCACCAAATTTAATCCCTGCCGAACAATTTACTCTATTAGTAATCATTGGAGCTATTTTAGTTGTATGTGGTTGTGCCGCTATTACCATAAATGTTGATGAATTCTATGAACCAACTCCGCAAATTAATCCACAAACTGCTTTTCTCATCATGTCAAAAAACTTAAATAGTGAAGGTTATTTAGATTCTAGTGTCTTGAATCTCTACAAATTTTTCACCTATAAAGATAATTTAATAAAACGCTAATTTACCGCCATTTTTGGGCAAAATTGGGACAATTTGTCAAAAATGTCAACTACATGGTATGCTCACGATTGTTAAGGAACCTTAACAATTTGATCCAAGTACATTATCGGATTGATGTGATGAAGGACAGCCAAATTAGACCTCAAGATTTAAACCAGTTGTTGACACTAGATTCGACTGCTGAAAGTCTTGTTAATGTCCATAACGAATGGGATCCTTTAGAGGAAATTATTGTTGGCACAGCCATAAATGCTCAACTTCCCAAGCCAGATATTAGTGTTCATGCTGTAGATTTTCCTGAGTTCGCAACTTTAGAAGAAATTCCCACTGGAAAGTTTCCAGATTACGTAATTGAAGAAACTGAAGAAGATTTAACGATTCTAGTTGAAACACTCGAAAAACTGGAGATTAAAGTTCGTCGTCCAAATGTAGTCAATCACGGAGAAACTTTTAGTACCCTTGACTGGGAAGCGGATGGTTTGTACAACTATTGTCCAAGAGATGTGATTCTAGCGGTTGGCGATACAATTATTGAAGCTCCATCACCTTTACGTTCGCGATTTTTAGAAACTCAAGCTTACAAAGAGATTTTTATTGAGTATCTTAAGTCAGGAAGTCGTTGGATTAGTGCACCAAAACCTCAGCTTCTAGATGATGTTTACGATCGACCAAATGGCTTTGAAATTTGCTTAAAAAATCATGAACCTCTCTTCGATGCAGCCAATATTTTAAGAATAGGCAAAGATATCCTATATCTGGTTTCTAACTCTGGAAATCAATTAGGTGCCCAATGGTTACAGACAATTTTAGGTTCTAATTATAGAGTTCATTGTTGTTATAACGTCTATAACCACAAGCATATTGATACCACATTTACCTTCATACGACCGGGATTAGTTCTGGTGAATCCACAACGAGTTAACCAGAAAAATATGCCTCAACTCTTAGAAAAATGGGATAAAATTTGATGCCCAGAAATATTTGATATTGGCTATATCGGCTCAGAGGCTTTATCATCTACTTGGATTGGTATGAATTTTTTGATGATTAATCC
>JBCBQE010000464.1:0-5698 GCA_039820385.1 Cyanobacteria bacterium J06635_10 | reverse complement strand
GGCAATAATTGACAAGTCTCCAATGATAGATGAAATCCGTTGAATAGCCGATTCAATTTTTTGAAAATGTTTTTGCTTTTTCTCATCAGTCAATTTATCAATCTGGTGCTGCAAAATATCAATAGACGATTGAATTACTGACAGCGGCGTACGAATTTCGTGAGATGTTGTGGCGATAAATTCAGATTTAGCATCGCTCAATTCCCGTTCCCGTTGCAGCGCTTTGTATGTTTCTTCTTCAGCTTGCTTGTAGTAAGTTATATCTTCAGCAATACCTGCCATACGATAAACCCGTCCATTTTCATCTTTTACTGGAAAAGTGCGATCGTGCATCCAACGAATTTTACCGTTAGGTTGCATAATACGATATTCTTCATCGATTGATGTTGGGTTATTTTGAATTGCAGTCATTAGACGAGGAAGATCTGCAGGATGCACCGGATCTAAAAAAGAGTGGGGTTGTTCGTAAAGTGAAGCACAACTTGTACCCCAAATTTTTTCGTAAGCGGGGCTGATATATAAAAATTTGGTGACATCAATATCGCACACCCAAAAGACAATATCAACATTTTCAGCAAACTGCTTAAACTCCTTTAAGCTTTGATTTAACTCTTTTTTTTCTGCTTTGCGATCGGTAATATCTTCAGCAATACCTGCCATGCGATAAATATTGCCCTGTTCGTCATAAATTGGATAAGTATAATCATGTACCCAACGTACTGTACCATCTGGGCGAATTATGCGGTATTCTTCATCCATATTCCAAGGTTGTTTGCCTACGGCCGCTTCCGTGATACGCTCAACATCATCTGGATGAACGGCTTCCAAAAATGAGTGAGGATTTTCTATTAGTGAAGCGATAGTCCTACCCCAAATTTTTTCATAGCCAGGACTCATGTAGTAATACTTGGTTACGTCGGGTGAAGAAACCCAAAAAGCAAAATCCACATTATTGGCAAATTGCTCAAATACCTGCAATTTTTCTATATCCATCTATAACCTCTTAAAATCAATAACCGGAATAATTTGATTAATATTTATCTGCTTTCAAAATAAATAATTAAAAAATAAATGAAATACTACAAAATGTAAATAATTAGAGATAAACCCCCTTGGGTGTAGTAAATAATCTTTGTTTACTACTGCAGATCCGAAAGCGCCTTTGATTTAAACTTACGTTTAACTAGATAAAGTATGATTGTAATCATCAGCAAAACCTGTAATAGTTTTATTAACTCGTTGGTGAAAGTCTATAGATAAATAATTAAAATTTTACACTGGGTTAATAGATAGCTGACTTACAAGAAGCTATATTTGCCGGACTAAAATTTTCTCCCAGGACTGAAGCCGGGAGTTGTCATTCTTGAGATAATCTATGAAGTGAGCAATTGGAGCTTCACAATTAGATTACAATTTATTTTAGTACATCAAAAAACCGACAACTTATAACAAGACGCTCTAAAAAAAGATGTTTGATGGTTTTTGGAATAACGTATTTCGCTACCCCCGCTATTTGCTAACTACTGCATTAGGTATATTTTTAAATGCCTTTAGCTGGTTAGGACCAGTATTTAAGCGGCCTATTACCTTGATTGCTTTTATCGGAATGTTAGTAGGGATTTTCGTTTTTGTTTCTTTTACCCTGCGTGCAATGCTTGGTTTAAGTACAATTTAGTCAAGTATGGCTTATTGGGAGTTGAATCTCCACTACCAAGAAAGCCAAATTTTCTGTAGTAAAACCTCTGTTAGGAGGCTATTTTCATGGCTACTAATCGCCGCGTTTCCCGGGTTGCTGAATTAATTAAACGAGAAATTAGCCTTATGTTGCTCAATGGAATTAAAGATGACCGGGTGGGTACGGGGATGGTCAGCGTTACTAATGTAAATGTTTCCGGCGATTTACAACACGCTAAAATCTACGTTTCAATTTATGGTACAGATGAAGCCAGAGAAGAAACAATGGCTGGCTTAAAGTCAGCAACTGGCTATATCCGTAGCGAACTTGGTTCTAGAATTCGTTTACGCCGTACCCCAGAATTAGTTTTCCTGGAAGACCGTTCAATTGAACAAGGCAACAAGGTACTATCGCTCCTAAATCAAATCAAAAATCAACAAACACGAGAAACTCAACAAGATATGGACTAGTAGAATTCATCAATACCATTGTATCTAGATTGCATCTAGTACCCGAAAGCATGGCGATTACATTGATTCAAACTTAGCCAAATATATAAGCAGGCGCAACCCCCCGTTGCGTCTGTTTCAGTTTATGTGGGGAGTAGCAAAGGTTATAGATCTTAATTTTAAAGCAACGCCAGTTAGGGCACTCTACTTGTAATAGAATGTCTGTGCTGTCGCTCTCACTTATGGCAACAACCCCCGCTTATGGTCGGTTTTACTAACCGCTTGAAATGCCTTGTAAGCCTTGGACTGACCGATATTTTTTATGAAGCGGTTTTGGGGTCCAGTAATTTTTTATCAAACACAATCTTACCAATTTTGCAACATCGGATTTCTACCTTATTCGCTTTTTCCATTAGATGGTAACCACACAGATATAACCACCTTAATTAATTTATGTACGAAAACTAATATCATACATTGATATATACCCCCATAATGAGAAAATTTTCTCTACTTTACTAAAGTTAACATTCTGCTATCCAATAATTTACTTAAGTTGACGGCACTTAATAAAATGAAAAATCGTGATATATTAGACACAAAATCACAGTCTATTACACTGCCTACGTAGACAAGAGAGATGGCTGAAATTCATGAATAATGTATCTATTAAATGCTCCGACCGTCTTTATCGTTGTCTCTCCTTGTTACAGCTATTTATCCGAGAAGTTTTTGTAGTACGGTAGTGTTTGAATTAACCAAGCAATTACCCATCTGTTTAAGAAATTATTAACTGCAGGTAAATCTTCAGCTTTTGTGATGTACCTTTAGGCAAAGCGATAGTTTATACAGTTTTTTTTGAACTATATTTTTTGCTTCCCCAGGGACAGATGTATTTAAGCTCAATGATTGCTATAAATAGATTTATTCAAGCTATGAGCCTATTCACAAGCCTAAAAATCCTGCTATTTCATTGTTTCTATTCCGTCAGCAGCATTTAATCGCTCTGTCAAGGGTTCCCATAAGAATTTTTTTCTTCTAAAAAAATTCTTATGGGTGCCCGTCATCAAAATTTGATGACTACCCTGATGAAATTGTTATATTTGCTACTATAATTGGAATTGTTTAATGGAAATAACCAAAAAATCATAAAAACATGACATTCTTAATATATCTTTATATTATTTGAGGTTTTATAGCGTCAAAATGAAATAAGTTCCGTATAGCAAATTACAAAAAAATAGCAACGAATTGGTTATAGGCCATGTTCGTTTCGAGTAAATTTTGGGAATAATACTTACGTGTAACAAAGCGAGTGGTAATTATGAGTGTGAATACGGTGCCTTCTATCAATTACTCTTTAGACGTGATTCAGGATGAAGCGCGGCGATTAGTTCAAAGAGGGGTAGTTAGCCGACAACAGCCTATATATACGTTGTGCCAGTACATACCGGCAAGAGAATGGGTTTGTATCGAATGCGAACTAGAAAAATGTGAATTTCTGCTACGCGATCGGATAGCGGATTTGATTGGTAGAGAAGTGTGGGAAAACGACTAATTTTAGTTCGCTGTTCTTGAGGTTTTGGATTGGAACAATATTGTGGATGCGTAAATTTGACAAGATAATATTCAATGCTTAATCAGGAGAGAATCTCTGTTTTTAATCTGTAAAAATTCCGTCCGAACTTCTTATTTTTGCATGAGCTATAGAAGTAAAAGCGGTTTACGACAGCTTTTATGCCAGCACTTCCTACAAATAGCCATTTCTAATATTAACGGTTCGAGTGTGGCTTGCGGAGATTGGGAGTGCTGTCTTTTTTTGCAAAGTAATGGGATTCTCTAGACTAGCAGAGCAAACAAATTTATTTTAGGTGGTTATGAACTTTACCTTTTTTTCAATATAAAGTCAAGCTTTTAGCTGTATTTATGAGGAAGCTAATGCTCTCGACAGCAGAAAGACATTGAGATTGCGATCGATCCAAAAAACTTAACTTTGTAGGTTCCCGATGGGTTGAAGCTGAGTCGCTACGCCTTTTTCTGCGAAGCTAACAGGAAATACTACGACTACATTAGTTAAGAAATTCGTGAAATTATTGAACCATTAATCTTGCACCATTCTCATTTCAGCCAAAAGTCGTCGTCAAGGGCTCCCAATATAGTTTTTTTAGGAGAAAAAAAATCATATTGGGTACCCGTCATCCGAACTGGATAAGATTTTGTGTTTACTAAAGTAGACTTGAGATATTAGGGCTGGTGGGTTGATTCAGAGGCGGTTATAAAGGCTTATTGGGAGTGGTGCTTTCTTTGGGCATCCAATGGAGCACGAAAAATCTCTCCCCCATGGGAATGAAACGAACACATTTTTTCTCTATTGCCTATTTCCCATTACTCCTGGGCACCTTAAACCTCTAACCTAATTTTTTTTTGTTATGGTGGTTCTTAGAGATTTTAAGCAGTTGTAACGGGCTGATATAGCAAGCATAGAGCGATAAATATTCATGCATCAGGTCAGGGGCAGAGAACTGAGTCCATATAGTTGGACAATTATTGACATAGTTGGACATATAATTTGATATTAGGCTCTAATGTCCAATATCAACAAAGTAAGTAATTAGTACTTGAGTACTTTTTTGTCCAGTAAAACCATCTAGAAATGGTATATTGATGAGAAGCAGAAGTCGCTTGCAATGTGGAATCAGATTTTGTAAAAATGCTGCTAGGGTTTAAAACAGAATTAAAAGTTAATATTACACAAAGGATTCTGTTAGCCCAACATGCGGGAGTAGCAAGGCACGCTTGGAATTGGGGATTACGGTTAACAAAAAATATTTTAGATCGCAACCAAAATAACCCAGAAGATAAAATAAAATTTCCGACATCAATTGACTTACATAAATGGTTAGTAGCTAAGCGTAAAACCAGAATATCCTTGGTATTACTCAGTATCAAAATGTGCGCCCCAATATGCCCTAAGACATTTAAGGACAGCCTGGGATGATTGTTTCAAAAAGTTGAAGCAACCACCACGTTTCAGGAAAAAAGGAAGGCATGATAGCTTTACTTTAGATGGCTCTATAAAATTAGAAAGAAATCGGATAAAAGTACCAAGAATTGGTTGGCTGAAAACTTATGAGAGATTACCTCAAACGATAAATCCTAAATCGGTAATTATTAGTCAAAAAGCGGGTAGATGGTTTATTAGTTTTAAATTGGAAGTAATACCTCAACAGGTGGGACAAAAAAATAAACCAGTAGCAGTGGACTTAGGTTTACTGAGATTTGCTACTTTGTCAACGGGAGAAGAAATTGATTCACCAAGACCATTTAAAAAGCTAGAAAAAAAATTACGATTATTACAATGGCGTAATCGTCATCAAGTAATTGGTTCATCAAATTGGAAAAAAACCCAACAGAAAATAGCAAAATTACATTATCGTATTAGTTGTATTCGTTCCGATTTTATTCACAAACTAACGACGAATTTAGCTAAGAATCACAGCAAAATCGTCATCGAAGACTTGAATGTTTCGGGATTAATAAAAAACGGTAAATTGTCAAAAGCTATTGCTGATTC
>JBCBQE010000463.1:0-5714 GCA_039820385.1 Cyanobacteria bacterium J06635_10 | reverse complement strand
CTATCAAAAAACGTCCAAAAGTATTTACAGGATTTAACTTTAAAGGAACTTGGTATGTATCAGGATGTAAAAGTTATGCAGCGCAATATTTAGCAGATGCTGGTGCAGAATTACTTTGTGCTGAAAATTCTTCTGGTAGTACACCTTCATCTTTTGAAGATGTTTTTGAACGTGCTGCTACAGCAGATTATTGGTTAAATGTTAGTCAATCTTGGCAGAGTTTACAAGATGTAATTACAGAAGATAATCGTTATGGCGATTTTCAAGCGGTGAAAAAAGGTAATATTTATAATAACAATGCTCGTTTAAATGAAAATGGAGGTAATGATTATTGGGAAAGTGGAATCAGTAATCCTGATGTGATTTTAGCTGATTTAATTAAGATTTTTCATCCAGAATTATTGCCAAATCATCAGTTATTCTTTTATCAGAAGCTTGATTAATGAGAATAGGTAATGGGTAATGGGTAATGGGTAATGGGTAATTATAAATATTTATGCAATCAGTTTTTCAGCAAAAATAGTTTTCAGTCTATTATCTTTGTAACTTTAATTAGCAGTTTAATTTTTGTATTTTTATTAGATTTAGCTTTTGGTTCCGTTCATATTCCGATTCAACAAGTAATTATTATTCTGTTAGGAAGAGAATCAGAAAAAGCTACTTGGGCTACTATTATTCTCAAATTTCGCTTACCAAAAGCTTTAACTGCTACTTTAGCTGGTGCTGCTTTAGGTGTAAGTGGTTTAGAAATGCAAACACTTTTCAAAAACCCACTTGCGGGGCCATTTGTATTAGGAATTAGTTCCGGTGCTTCTTTAGGAATAGCCTTAGTGGTACTAGCAACAAACACTACTGGTATAGGTGTATGGCTGATAAAATTGGGAATCATTGGAGATTTAAGTTTAGTTATAGCAGCTTGTCTAGGTGCAGCATTAGTGTTAGGAATCGTCTTATTTATATCTCATCGCGTACCCGATTCCATGACGTTACTAATTTTGGGATTATTATTTGGTTATGCCACTAGTGCTATTGTTAGTATTTTGCTGCATTTTAGTGAAAATAATCAAATCCAATCATATTTACAATGGACTTTTGGCAGTTTTGGGGGTGTCACTTGGCGACAAATGGTAATTTTAGCACCTGTAATACTGTTAGGATTAATTATGGCTTTGCTATTATCAAAACCCCTAAATGTAATGCTTTTAGGTGAATCTCAAGCTCAAACTTTGGGTTTAGCAGTACAACAAACGAGATTTTGGATTATCACTAGCGCTTCAATTTTAGCAGGTGCAATTACTGCTTTTTGCGGCCCCATTGGATTTTTAGGTGTTGTGGTTCCCCACCTCTGTCGCAATTTGTTTAAAACTGTAAACCATAAAATATTGATTCCTGTTGTAGCTGTGATGGGTGCAATACTGGCATTGATTGCAGATTTAGTATCCCAGTTACCGGGAAGTGAGACTGTTTTACCTTTAAATTCCGTTACTGCTTTGATTGGTACTCCAGTTGTCATGTGGGTAATTTTGCATCGTCGTTCTCGATTTTATTGAATTATAAAAAACACTCTCTAATTACTCATAATTGATGTTTGATATATTGTTACTTCAAACAAATGGTGCGTTAACCTGTCGCTAACACATCTTACAAATTATTGAATTCTACTATTTCAGAAATGCAATCAGGAATTTTCTTGATTGGATTATCATATAAACCGATAAAATCCAAATTAGTCAGCTTACAAACAGAATTAGATATTTCCTGTAATTGATTATCTTCAAAAAATAAGTCTTCTAAACTAATCAGTTCAAAAAGCTCTTTTGGTAACTCTTTTAATTTATTATCGCCTAAACTAAGTGATTCAAGTTTTTTAAGTTGACATATATCTGCTGGAAGCTCGTGTATTTGATTAAAGTCGAAAGACAAGCTAGTTAAATTTTTTAGTTTAAAGATAGCTGAAGGAATAGACGTAAATTCGTTTCTTGTTAAATAAAGTTCTTCTAAATTAATCAGTTCGCCAAAACTTTCCACGAAGAGTTTCTATTTGATTAGAATCCATCTGTAAATAACTTAAATTTTTCAGTTTGGATATTTCTGGTGAAATAGTTTTGAGACAATTCCATCTCAAATCTAACCAAGTTAAAGATTCTATCTCAAAAACTTCAGTCGGTATTTCTGTTAAGCCATAAGTAATTAAGCTGAAAGCAGTATCATGTGTTTCTTTTGCTTCTTTTACTCGTTTAGTAAACAGTAGCAGTCTATTTCAGAATAATTATTCATAATTGATATTTTATTTCGTAATCTTTTGCGATATATTGTTTTAGTTAGTTCTGAGTTTCATTCCTATCGCATAAGCATGCAGAGGAGTAGTCACGAAAATCAACCGTTATCTGAAAAATTAAAAGTTAACACCACGTTTAATTTGGGATAATGTAGAACATGTCATTTAGATAAAAGATCGTACTTATCTAATTTTTGTGCCACGTGGAGTACGCCGGTAACTATTTAGTCATATTAAACGAAATATTATGGGGGTTTAGATGCAGTTTTGTGAAACTTCAGAAAAGTTATAATCGCAAAACTTGCCCTACACATTGGAGACAGCAAATAAATGCCTCGCCATTTTTTCAGCAAAACCCCCATAGCTTGGCGACAATTAATCAAAGATAAAATTCGTCTGGGAATTGCTGTAGCTGGTATTGCTTTTGCCAATATTCTCATTTTTGCCCAAATGGGATTTGAAGCTTCATTATTTAGTAGTTCAACTGCACCACACGGAATCTTGAATGCCGATTTAGTCATAGTTAATCGTCATTTTGAATCTTTGTATTCAGTCAAAACCTTTTCGAGGCGAAGGTTACATCAAGCTTTAGGATTTGAAGGAGTTGAATCTGTTAGTCCTTTATACATCGGTTTAGGAAGTTGGAAAAATCCACAAACCCTCCACACGCAAACTATTTTGGTTTTTGGTACCGATCCCCGTACTATAGCATTTAAGTTACCCCAAATTAATCAAAATATTTATCAACTGCAAAAGCCAGATACGGTATTATTTGATCGAACATCATTGCCAGCATTTGGTCCTATAGCTACTTTATTTAAACAACAATCAATTGTAGAAACCGAACTCAATGGTATCAAAGTTCGAGTGGGTGGTTTATTTAGTCTGGGTACATCCTTTGCAGCATATGGCAATTTAATTACTAGCGATACAACATTTTTAAATTTATTTCCTAATACTTTTATTTCTGACATTCAACTTGGCTTAGTAAAACTAAAAAGTAATGCCGATATCAAGCAAGTCAGGGAAAATTTAGAAACTGGTTTACCAAACGACGTAATGATTTTCACTGCCTCTACTTTTGAAGATGCAGAAAAAGCTTATTGGGCAAAAGCTACACCCATTGGTTTTATATTTGGCTTAGGCGTAATTGTTTCCTTTATTGTCGGTATTATGGTGGTATATCAAATTATGTATTCCGATGTCGTCAACCATTTACCGCAATATGCCACCCTCAAAGCAATGGGATATCGCGATCGCTATTTAATCGGAGTGTTAGTACAAGAATCATTAATATTAGCTGTATTAGGTTATATACCAGGTTTTGCGCTGTCTTTAGGACTCTATAAACTTGCAGCTAATTCCACCATGTTACCTATTTTTATGACTCCTCAAAGAAGTATTGCAGTATTCTTGTTAACAGTAATCATGTGCTTGATTTCCGGTACAACAGCGATCAAAAAATTACAATCTGCCGATCCTGCTGATATATTTTAAATCTGATGTCGCATAAAGTATTGTAAAAAGCACTCTATTAGTCTAAGTTTGCTTTGTTGAGGAGTATCAAAAACTTATGGCAATTACAAATCTGCTCACAGCCGGTGGGATAGTAATGATACCGCTGCTGTTTTTTTCGGTATTAGTAGGAGCGTTAATTATCGAACGCATTCAGTTTTGGGTGAAGATAAATAGCCGTCAAAAACGCGTAGTACAAGAAATACTCAAACTTTATCGTCGCGATAACATCGTTGGCGCTTTAGACAAACTCAAGCAAAATACTGATTTACCAATTGCCCGGATATTTTTAGCAGCCTTAGAATTAGAAGAAGCAAACCCCGAAGAATTTCGCCTCGCATTAGAAAGCGAAGCACAAGCCGAGATACCTTTGCTCAAACGCTTTCAAAATATTTTTGATACAGTTATTTCTCTTTCACCCTTACTCGGGCTTTTAGGAACCGTTTTAGGATTAATTACTTCTTTCGCTTCACTCAACATCGGCAACCTCGGAGGCACTCAAACAACCAACGTTACAGGTGGAATCAGCGAAGCATTAGTTTCTACAGCCGCAGGATTAATAGTTGCTATTTTTACATTATTATTCGCAAACACATTCCGGGGATTATACCAGCGACAAATCGCACTAATTCAAGAATATGGCGGACAATTAGAATTACTTTATCGTCGTCATTACGAACGTGGAAACAATTTAAATCTAACAGGTAACAGGTAACAGGTTTAATATCTCTATGCTAAATGGTAATAGTTGTGATAAATAACTCCTCACTCCTTACCCATAAATTTTTATCCCCAATTATTAATTAAATTATGAAACTACCAGAAGAACCAGATATACCAGCACAAATTAATATCGTACCCATGATAGATGTAATATTCGCCATTTTGGCGTTTTTCATCATGTCATCCTTATTTTTGACGAAACTAGAAGGATTACCAGTAAATTTACCCAAGGCATCTTCGGCACAACAGCAACAAGCAACCGAACCAATCGCCGTCACAATAGACGAATTAGGCACAATTAGTTTGAATCGAGAATCTATTACCCTTGATGATTTAGAAACAAAAATCACAAATTTAGTCAGCGCTAATCAAGAACGTTTGGTAATAGTTAATGCAGATGAAAAAGTTAATCACGGAAAAGTCGTAGCCGTCATGGATCGATTACGAGCAATACCCGGAGTCAGATTAGCGATCGCTACTCAGAAGCCATCTTGAATTCCCTTCTAATTTATTATTTACGGACAAGTGGGAAAATGAGTCATTTCAATTATCAATTATCAGTTATCAATTATCAAATACCCACCTGCCCGAATCGAGGAGCCGCCGTTGTGGAAAATATTTTTTTCTTTCCACAGGCTGTACGGGGTGGCTCCTATCCATTTTAATATGACGGTCAACGGTGGCCGTTAAGAGCAAAAAATCTGTTCTGAAAATTGAACAAATATAAAAGATACTAATTTCTTAAGGGAGGATACAAAAATGACTATTTGGGTAAATGAGCAAATAGATCCGTCTGGGTTAATTTATGCTTGTATTGCCTGCTGTAACGAATCTCAAGCAAAAGAATGCCATGAGTCTTTCAAAAATAACTTAAGCAAAGTCCAGTTGGCAGCCGGTTGGATAGCGCAAATTAGAACCGTAGAATCTTGGGATGAAGTTCCAGTTAATTCTTTGAAACTAAATTAATAGATAATGAACCAATTGACATAGGGTAGTCCAAGGCAATGAACAATTATCAATTTTTTATGATTCATTGATAATTGTTCATTGATAATTGTTCATTAAGAATATGCCTGCCTCTAAAGAATATGGCAAAAACAGGCGAGCAAGTGATAATTAGCGATCATATTATACCGAATTATAGTTAATATTTATAGTAAGGAATAAAATTTGGAAAAATTCCATCCAAATAGTGAAC
>JBCBQE010000462.1:0-5715 GCA_039820385.1 Cyanobacteria bacterium J06635_10 | reverse complement strand
AATTTCCGAAAAGAATTTTTATCTTAGGAATATGTCTCTTTAGTGGATGTGGATTTGCTCAAACCCTTCCAACTACAGATAATTTGATTAGTTTTAATACAGATGAAGGGGAAAATTTACTTATTAAAAGTCAATCAAGAGAAGATTTTTTCCCCTTGACTATGCAGTTTGTCACTCAACAGAATCAAGCATACTGTGGAGTAGCTAGCATTGTAATGGTATTAAATAGTTTGGATATTCCCGCACCAGAATCTCCAAAATATAAACCCTATCGCGTATTTACTCAAGATAATTTTTTCAGCAATCAGGCCGCTGTGAAAGTAATAAGTCCTGATGTTGTTTCTCGTCAAGGAATGACAGTACAGGAGCTAGGAAAATTATTAGAAAGTTACCCAGTAAAAGCACAAGTTTATCATGCAGAAAATACTAGCTTAGAAGAATTTCGCAAGCTAGCAATAGAAAATTTAAAACAATCGGATAATTTCATTATCGTCAACTACTTACGTAAAGCAATTGGTCAAAAAAGAGGCGGACATATTTCTCCCTTAGCAGCTTATAACAAACAAACAGATAGATTCTTAATCTTGGATGTTTCCCGTTACAAATATCCCCCAGTCTGGGTAAAAGCGGCAGATTTATGGAAGGCGATGAATACTGTTGATTCAGTTTCAGATAAAACACGTGGTTTTGTATTAGTTAGTAAGAAATAGTAATGCTATATTGAACATCTTTACTTTCTTACTAACTTGAATTAATATCCGCAAAAAGATTGTTGATGAAATAACAAATTTAGAGTTTAATTACCCAATAATCCTTTGACTTGAAGTTCAATATTCTTGAGTTGTCCCAGATATTTTTGAAGCTGTGCTGTATCTGATTGAGTCAAGGCAGTTTTAACTTCTTCAATAACAGTTTTAGCAGTTACTGTTGTTGCGACTACAGACTTTGATAAATCTTCTGCTCTTAGAACATGAGGATTATCCGCAATATTACCAATCTGCTCTACTCCAGGAATATTTGATACAAACGGCATTGAAGTTACATCTTCAATAGTGGATCGCACTTGAGTAATTGTAGTAGAAACTTCCTCTGCATTTTTGTATGCAACGGCTTGAAGAGTATAGGCAAAATCAGTCATGTAAATTGCAGTTTCTTGAACCGTATTAAACAGTTCTCCAATTTTACCTATATGCTTGATGATACCCGCTAGTTTAAAGTATAACAGTACAATAAATGCCAAGATAGTAAAAGCACCTATACTGCCCAAAATATAACGGAGAATACCTTCGGCAAAAAACGATGTGAACAACAAAAGTATTGTGCCACCAAGAATGAAAATTAGCCCATATACACCAGCATTGTAAGCTTTAACAAGTGGTCCTGATATAGCTGGAGGTAAAGATTTCACCGCTGAAAATTGTTTCATATTCTCATATTCTCAACCTCGATTGGTTAAGGATAAAATTTCAAATAAACTAGATGAAAGTCAGTATATATAAAGTCTTATAAAAATGATGTTTTAATAAATACAACTGTTACTAAGTGAGACATTTTTATGTGAGCATCCCAATTTTGAATAAATATTTTATCCGACACCCTGTAAGGGTGCGACTACATCAACAAAGCCTACCTGCGTAGGCTAAGAAATCTTTGAGCCTAGTAGGGTAGGCTTTGTAATATTAGCCCCAGGATTCTAGCCTGTGGGCTTTTTGCTAATTTGGGATGCTCCCATTTTTATCTTATTTGTAGCGATAAAATAATACCTATGAAATTTATAAAGAAAATTACTTTATCACACACAAGCTTGAAAACTAAAAGATACAATAATTGCGGCGTATCGCAAACTATAAAAATGGTGGGAATATCAGCTATAGCTTTAGAAAAACTGCTTGCTCGTCAAAAGCTACCAGATTTCTTCGGTGCCGAAGCAGTAAAACCCAGCTATGAGGGACTTAGTTTATGTAATATTGCTTCCCTGGCAATTGACTGGCTGGCTCCCGATGCTCCGACTTTGAGCGAAGAAGCTGCTTCACCTGCTTTCAATCCAGAGTTATTAGGGGTATCTGAAATAACTGAAGCTTGGAAATCGTGGCAAAATCAAGCACCCATCAATCATGTGGTGTTATTAATTTTGGATGGGTTTGGTTACGAACAATTGCGATCGCTTGCAGATTCAAAAGATGCACCTTCCATCGCTGAAGCTTGTAATAGTCCGCAAGCTTTTTTTATGCCCGCGACTTCGGTTTATCCTAGTACTACCGTAACAGCTTTAACTTCGGCGGCGACTGGTTACACTCCCGCACAGCATGGCATGGTGGGAACAAGTCTCTACATGCGCGAAATCGGCACCATAGTTAATTTTATTGGCTTTCGTCCCTCTATTGCTCCTACTAGAGCTTCTTTTCCCGACAGTATATTTAATCCTGAAACTTTGCTCCCGATACCAAATGTATATCTAAGAATGGAGAAAGCGGGGATAGATGTAGAGATTATCAATTTTGAGCAGTTTAAACAAACAAGTATTAGCAGATTTACTAGTGCTGGTGCAGAGGCAGGAACTAATGGTTTTAAAGGTTATCGCACACCTTCAGATGCTTTTGCTCAATTGCGAGAACGTTTGTTAGCAAAAAGCAGTCACCAGAAAACTTTTACTTATGTATACGTACCTACTATAGATTCGGTTTCTCACCGTTATGGACCGCTAAGTTCTTCTTATAAAGCGGAAATAGCGACGTTAGATTTTGCGATCAAAAAACAACTTATAGAACCTTTAGCAGGTCACCAGGACACTGTTTTGTTACTCACAGCAGACCACGGTCAAAGGTATAATCCCCTAGAAAACACACTTTGGTTAGAAGAACACCCTCAATTAACCCAAAATTTATTTGCTCCGATAACGGGTGAAAAGCGGGTTCGTTATTTACATCTTAAACACGATAAACAAGATGCTGTTTTAGATTATATTAAGCAGTATTTTAGCGAACACTTTTTTGCCATAACTAAATCTGAAGCGATGGAATTAGGCTTGTTTGGAATTGCGGGTAAACCTTTGGGTATGGAAGCTGAAGATAGAATTGGCGATTTACTACTTATTTCCCATAAAGATTGGACATGCTGTCAACATATAACCAATGAAGAGCGCTTGCATACACATCTTGGTGTTCATGCTGGTTTGAGTCGTGCTGAAATGTTGATTCCGTTTTTGGCTTATCGGTTTTAAAGGTAAAAGAATACGGGGATGGGGAGTAAAAAAGGTAAGTAGAATCTCTACGATCGCCTTTTAAATTCCTCATAAAGCCACCTCCTATATCCATAACTACATTATCAATTATTTTGAATTAAATCATAAAAAGGACTTTTAGTTAACAGGACTTACGCAAAAGTAAAGTGATTACGTCATTACTCACGAGAGGCGACGTAATCGCCAAAATACTGGGATTGCTTCGCTACACTACGTTTCGCTCGCAATGACAAATATGGCTTGCGTAAGTCCTAGTTAACTCTATATTCCTTCGGTGTAAATCCTGTAAGTTGTCGAAAATATTTACCAAGATGACTGTGACTATTAAAACCAGATAATAAAGCAATTTCTGTCACTGATAATTCTGGATTTTTCAATAATGATTTTGCACGCTCAACCCTTTGTTTCATTACATACTTGTGAGGAGACATTCCCACAGACTTTTTGAATAAACGACTGAAGTGAAACTGGCTAATTCCTGCTAATGTTGCCAAGTCTGATAATTTAATTTCTGTGGCGATATTGTCGTTAATATAATCGGTAACTAAAAGTAGCTTGCTATCACTTAAACCTCCCGAATTTAAATTCAAATTAGTTTTTTTGACAGAATAATCTCGCAGTAAATTTACACCTAAAGCATTGGTTAAAGATTCGATATATAACTTACTTCCCCAACCACTCCCCCCATTCATTTCCGAATACAGCATCATGATAATTTGCTCAATTTGAGGATTGCGTGCGCGAAAGCTGAGTTTCAAATCCACACTATTCCCACTCGCAAAGCCTGTTTGTTGTGCGATTTGCTGTAAAAACTGCGGTTCAATTTGAATTTGCGGCACGATATCCACCCCCGATTCCTGCTGGTGTAATACAAATATCACCCCTGCTGTAAACCCCTACATAACGTTGTTCTCCTATAACTTGATGAATCCTCAGAGGGCGCGGTGCGAGACACAAAGTTAAATCGTGCTGCGAAAAAGCTGGATAAGAGCCTTGTGCTGGTGGTAATTGGTATTCCTTAAGAAGAATAGACTCCCAACCTAAATCTTTACTCGAAGTAATTAGCCCTTCGTCTGATGAATAAGTAACTTTTGCTGGTTTTGTGCTGGGTTGTGCCTTCATGGCTGATATACGGGAAATTGCAGCAAGATTTTGATAGTACCGCAAGATTCAAATAGCTTAACGTTTCAAATCTTTATAAATTTTAATTAATGTTGTTGATTCAGGGCAAGTAAATAATCCATCAGGTTATTTGATTCTTAACATAAAAAGTATCTCCGAGGTCATAAATATGATGTTGAAATCTCAGGCACACATTCAAAAAGTCGCCAGCATTTTACGCAACGAGAAGGGAAAATATAGTGTTCCAGACATTCTAGATCCCCCCAACCTCCCTTTTTAAGGGGGGCTTGCGTAAGTCCTAAAAATATTTGATTTGCAGTAATAAATAAATACAAAAGAGAGCGAAATATAATGTTAGAAACTAGATTTTTTGTGCCTGAAATTACCAAAAGTAGCAATAAATCAGAAACAAAAATTGATAATGCTACCCTTGTAAGCTGGCTTTTTTTACTTGGCTCGTTACTATTTGTACTCGATGCTGTTTTAGAAATTATTGAAGCTATCTCGCTACATTCAATAATTCATATGTCAGCGAGTTTATTATTTACCATTGGCTCGATACTCTTTTTACCTAGAAATCAACAGCAGTAATTATTCCCAGGAGAAATAACAATGAAATTTACAGCTATATTCAAAAAATTAGCATTCGTCACCATAGTTTTTTTGATAGTAATAACAACCCAATTTTGTTTGATTAATTTTCAAAATCCAACAGCACAAGCAGCTACAATTAGCAATCAAGATACTGAATTTAAAGAATTGATTAACGAAACCTATGCAGCTTGGAATACTAACAATCCAGAGAACTTAGCAAAGTTTTACGCCAAAGATGCAGAATTGAAATTTTATGATGCTTTACCCCTCCAATATGAAGGGTGGGCAGATTATCAAACTGGTATTCAAAAAAATTTGTTTGATAAAATGCCTAAATTTAAACTTCAAGCAAAGGATGATATTCAAACTCATCGTCAAGATAATCTTGCTTGGACAACCTTTACCTGGCATCTTTCAGCAGAATTAAAAGACGGAACTCCAGTTGAAACGGATGGCAGACAAACCGATATTTGGGAAAAACGTAATGGTAAATGGTTAATTGTTCACGAACATATTTCCGCACCAGTTTCTTTGTAGTTTAACAAGTGCAGATTATTACTAGGACTTAGGCAACTGGCACATTTCTCTTGTAGGGTTCCCTGTGACGGGAACCCTTTAAAAATTTTTAATGGGAACCCTGTGACACTTACTAAGATTAGACTCGTAATAATAAGGCTTATAGTGTCACGCACCAATCAGATATTGTGAGAATGGGAGCATCCCAAATTCGCAAAAAGCCCACAGGCTAGAAGCCTGGG
>JBCBQE010000461.1:0-5719 GCA_039820385.1 Cyanobacteria bacterium J06635_10 | reverse complement strand
CTTCTAGAACTAGAAAGGTCTACCGGGAAATGTTTCTATGAAGCTTGTGATGGTATTACCCAAGCATTACTCTCAAATTGTTTTTGGTATCTTACCATTGACGCTGAATATCTGACATTAGTAATTCACTGCCCAGATATAGTAACCTACTGGCATATAGTCAGCAATATTGTTCAATTGGGGATGAAACTCGAACCCCTTGCTTCCAGCGCCAGAATTCGCGTCAATCCTCCTCCTGGTAAAGCAACATTCTTTGAAATTGGTGTTGATGAAGTATCAGCTTTCCGGGATTGGCTGTAAATTTTGTTCGGAACAAGTTAATTCCTTTCCTCCCGAAGTTCGATTCACCAATCTTTCTAAGCGAGATTGTCCAAAGCGTTTAATAGCTAACAAATTCTCCGATTCTCCAGCAAAGGTTTCATCAGCCACATTCACATCCATTGCCAAAGCCGCTAAATATCCCGCTTCCTCCACCAATTTCCTAACTCGTGCATCGTTTTTACCAACCGGATAAGTGAAGTAGAGGATTGATTCGCCCAAATTTTTCTCTAGTAATTCTTTGGATTCAACTATTTCAGGTATAAGCTCTTCATCAGATAACTTAGTTAAATCTGGTGGATGAGTTTTACTATGACCGGCTATAGTTACTAAAGGATCTGCAGCCATAATTTTAAGTTGCTCCCATGTTACATGGGAGCGACCTGTATTAATACCCATATTTTTCGTATAAACTGAGAACACTGCCGGATAATTATACTTCTTGAGTAGAGGATAAACGTATTCATAATGACCTCCATAACCATCATCAAAAGTTAGTAAAATTGGTTTTTCTGGTAATGGACTTCCGGTACGTAAATGAATTACTAATTGATCTAAGCTTATAGGAGTTACACCCTTAGATTTGATTAATTTAAAATGCCCTTCTAATTCTTCCGGAGTAACATCAAAAAATACTTCCTTTTTCGGTAGAATATCGTGATACATCACCACAGGTACTTTGGCTTTTCTAGCTTCTTCGTTAATATTTGGTAAAGGTACAGCATTTAGGGAAAGAGGAACATCAGCATCGGCTTGAGTTTTTACCAATACTTTTTCTTGAGATAAACTTTCCTGATTCCACGGTTGAAAGTTTCTACCTATACTTTGATATTTTTGACAAAACTGCTCCAAATTTAAAGGAGATGCTGTCATTTTTAAAAAAGCTGGTAAATCACTTTTGTTTTCGTTTTTAGAATAAAAATTTAAAGCTAATAAGACAGTAGAAATGATCAAAATACCGCCGACTAAAGGAATAACCTTGAGAAAATTATGAGGTTTGGGTTGCATTGTATTTAAGTAGTGAGTAGTGAATAGTCACTAACAACTGAATAACAAAACCTTAAATATATGACTTATCAAATGCAAGTCCATAAAATACAAATATAAAAGTTAAATAACTTTTAACTCCTAACTTTTCCCAATTACCAATGTCCTATGTCTTTCGGGTGAATCTATGGATACAACTTATCTCCACTAATCGAATCAAATAAAAATAATTTTTGCAAATCTAATTCTAAATTCAATTTATCGCCGGGATGAAAACGTACATCTCCACTAGTTTGCACGTTCAATATTATTCCAGTACCCGCTACCGCTACACGAATTAATGTTTCTCTTCCCAAAGGTTCGACTAACTTAACTTCTACTTGCAAAACCTCGGCATTAGATTCATTCTGAATTTGTATATTTTCTGGACGAATACCTAAATCAATATTTTGCCCTTTAGATAAGCGCAATCTCTGTTGGATATTTTCAGGAATAGGTAAAATTTGTCCATTTATATCAAAACCTGTAGCGATATACTTCGCCGGTATAATATTCATCGGTGGATTTCCCAAAAAAGTTGCCACCATACGGTTAGCAGGAAGAGCATAAATACTTTGTGGTTTTCCAATCTGTTGAATATATCCACCATTTAGTACAACAATTTTATCCGCTAACGTCATCGCTTCCACTTGATCGTGGGTCACATATACAGTAGTAATACTCAGACTTTGATGTAGTTGCTTTAACTCCGCACGCGTATCATCTCGCAGTTGTGCATCCAAATTGGATAAAGGTTCATCTAATAAAAATACCTGTGGTTGACGTGCGATCGCCCTTGCCAAAGCTACCCGTTGTTGTTGCCCCCCAGAGAGTTGTTTTGGTTTGCGATCGAGTAAATGTTCCATCATTAGCGATCGCGCTACCGTTTCCACTCTTTCTCGAATGATTTTGGGATCAACTTTTCGCATTTTCAAGCCAAAAGCGATATTTTCCGCCACAGTCATATGGGGGTATAGAGCATAATTTTGAAACACCATCGCGACATCTCGCTTTCTAGCGGGGACATTATTCATCAACTTATCCCCAATAAAAAGTTTGCCTTCAGTAGCAAATTCCAAACCCGCAATAGTTCGCAAAATAGTGGATTTACCGCATCCTGAAGGTCCCACCAAAACCCAAAATTCACCATCGGGAATAGTGAAAGTAATGTCATCTATGGCGGTGACGTTGTTAAATTTACGCTTGATGTTTTCTAGACTAACGCTTGCCATTTTTCAATTTGAGATTTTGGATTTTGGATTATCGATCCTATTTATTACTCCTAACTCCTAACTCCTAGGGCGTGTTTTCAAACCCCAAAACCCCAAGCGCAAAGCGCAGGCTACGCCAACAGGCTAAAGCCTGGGGCTATAAGAACAAAACCTGCCTACGCAGGCTCAAAACCTTGATTTGACCTAATCCGTGTGCCGCACCATGACGGGTGACGGCGAGGCAGGAAAACACGCCCTAACCCCTAACCCCTAACTCCTAACTCCTAACCTCAATTATTTCTGCCAAGCCGGATGAGACAATAAAGACGAAATAGCTCTGACACCGCGTAACTGATTTGACAAAGGTAAATGACCTCTAGGTGCATCTAAATTCCAAATAAATTCATTCGGATAACGCGTCCAATTATTACCGTTTTTCCAACCAATTTTGATCCAAAGGTTTTCCCAATTTTTTCTCAAACCGATCCACATTTCCCGCTGTACGGAAAAGCCAAATTTACCTTCAGAATGAACTAACCATAAGTTATTAATTGTTTGCAAATCAGTTATAGGAAACTTTTCCACTTCAGTAAAATAAAGCCATTTTCTTTTTACGGCTTCTTCTCCTGCAAGTTCGCACATTTTTTGCAGTGTCAAACGGTCGGCTTCTTGAAAATCTTGGTTTGCCAATAGCTTTTGCAGCTCGGTATAATCAATATTGCAATCGGATTTTAGCGGTATAATTCCTTGAGGAAAATTAGATTGTAAAAATTCTTTACTTTCAGCAATATCTGATTGATAAAGAACTTGATAGACTTTACCATCTACTATATTTGCTGTAATATCCCGACGCTTCGATAAAAATTCCATTAATACCTTCAATCCTTCAGTACCAAAAGTAGCAAGTTTTTCCACTAATACCTTCTGGTTTTTTTCAGACCCTGCGATTAACGCTTGGCGAAGGGAGTCAATATCACTGTTAGTAGTGCCATGTTGAATCATTGGGTCTGTCATGCCGTTACTCGTGAAACGCAATTGAACAAGCAAATAGCTATTTTAAATAAAGCAAAGACGATTTTTGAACTGATAGCCAAATGATAGAGGGCCCGGGAGCGCCTCTGTGAAAAATACTCTAATGCTACAGCCTAGGTGCATCTCGCCGTCTAGTGGAACATTTTCTCATGAACTGATAATTTATGCTCACGACTTTTTTCCTCGTGCAGTTTTTTGCGGAGTGATTTTTTAATTTCCTAGTAGTGCTTTGCATTAATTATGATGGGTTTATTTTTACTCAAAATTCTTTTCTCCCCCTGCTCCCCCTGCTCCCCCTGCTTGCCCTAACCCGGCAATATTGGTTTGACCGAGTACTAGGACCCAATTTCTTTTTTTGCTGTATATTCAAGGGATAAAGCACCTATGGACATCTACATTAGTGCAATCTGATCAAATTAGAAATTGCATCTCCTAGTTTAATAAAAGCAAGACCAGACAAAATTAGCTAGTCTTTTGAACTCGAAATTTTCTTTTCAGATAGAAAATAACTAAGCTGAAACTCTTGCTGCTCAAACTATATGGAGCCTCTAATGTACGAAAAAATTAAACCCCCCACAAGTGGAGAAAAGATTACTTTTGTAAATGGCGAAGCCCAAGTTCCCGATAATCCCATAATTCCTTTCATTCGTGGCGATGGTACGGGTATCGATATTTGGCCTGCTACGCAAAAAGTATTGGATGCGGCTGTGTCCAAGGCGTACAAAGGTAAAAAGAAAATTAGCTGGTTCAAAGTTTATGCCGGCGATGAAGCTTGCGATTTATACGGGACTTATCAGTATTTACCTCAGGATACGCTGACAGCAATTAAAGAGTATGGTGTTGCCATCAAGGGACCTTTGACAACTCCCGTCGGTGGTGGTATTCGTTCCTTAAATGTGGCGCTACGACAAATTTTTCAACTTTATGCCTGTGTACGCCCTTGTCGATACTACCCCGGCACGCCTTCACCTCACAAAAATCCCGAAAAACTCGATGTGATAGTCTATCGAGAAAATACAGAAGATATTTATTTGGGAATTGAGTGGAAGCAAGGAAATGAAATTGGCAATAAACTGATTAAGCTGCTTAATGAAGAATTGATTCCCGGTACTCCCGAACATGGTAAAAAGCAAATTCCTCTAGATTCTGGGATTGGTATTAAGCCCATTAGTAAAAATGGTTCCCAGCGTTTGGTACGTCGTGCCATTAAACAAGCCTTACAATTACCCAAGGAAAAGCAGCAGGTGACTTTGGTACATAAGGGCAACATTATGAAGTATACCGAAGGCGCTTTCCGCGATTGGGGTTATGAATTAGCCACTTCAGAATTTCGCCACGAGTGCGTTACCGAAAGAGAATCTTGGATTTTGAGCAACAAAGAAAATAAATCCGATATTTCCCTGGAAGAAAATGCCCGTATGGTCGATCCCGGTTATGATTCCCTGACACAAGAGAAGAAAGAAGAAATTGTCAAGGAAGTTGAAACAGTTCTTAACTCAATTTGGTCAACTCACGGTAACGGCAAGTGGAAAGATAAAATCATGGTGAACGATCGCATCGCCGATAGTATTTTCCAACAAATTCAAACTCGTCCCGATGAGTATTCTATTTTGGCAACAATGAACCTTAACGGTGATTATTTGTCAGATGCAGCGGCTGCCATAGTCGGTGGATTGGGAATGGGGCCAGGTGCGAATATTGGCGATGAAGCGGCGATATTTGAAGCGACTCACGGTACAGCACCCAAACACGCCGGTTTAGATCGGATTAACCCCGGTTCTGTGATATTATCCGGCGTAATGATGCTGGAATTTATGGGTTGGCAATCAGCCGC
Source organism: Cyanobacteria bacterium J06635_10 (assembly GCA_039820385.1). Classification (GTDB taxonomy): domain Bacteria; phylum Cyanobacteriota; class Cyanobacteriia; order Cyanobacteriales; family Nostocaceae; genus Rivularia. The sequence continues at coordinate 298 of JBCBQE010000461.1, read as the reverse complement.
CGACTTGATTAAGAAAGGTTTGGGAGAGGCGATCGCCAATGGTGAAGTCACCTACGATTTAGCAAGATTGATGGAACCAAAAGTTGAACCTTTGAAATGTTCCGAGTTTGCTGAAGCGATAATTAATCGGTTTTAGGAAAGTTAGTAGTTAGTAGATAGTTGTTAATAATTCATTTTTTGTCGGGTGTGTTAGGGGAAATCCATAATGCACCTTTAATTTTTATTTGTCCAAAAAAATTATGGTTTTTTACTTAACGTCAGTTTGTAGGGTGTGTGACGGCATTGGAAAATTTATTAC
>JBCBQE010000460.1:0-5721 GCA_039820385.1 Cyanobacteria bacterium J06635_10 | reverse complement strand
AAGTCCAAAAATATCTTCCCGAGTCAAATCAACTCTACTTATCAACGAAAATTTTACAGACAAAAACCTCGCGAAAAACATTAAATCCAAACCATTTTCAATTTTACATTTAGCCACCCACGGACAATTTAGCAGCAACTCAGAAGAAACTTTTATACTTACCTGGGATGGAAAAATTAACGTTAAACAACTCAGCGAATTTCTCCGCGACAGAGAAATATCCGAATCTACACCATTAGAATTAATGGTACTCAGCGCCTGTCAAACAGCAAAGGGTGATAAAAAAGCTATCCTGGGATTAGCAGGAGTAGCTGTTCGTTCCGGCGCACGCAGTACTTTAGCTACATTATGGGCAGTAAAAGACGAATCAACTGCCAAATTTATGGCTGAATTTTACAAACAACTTAATAAACAAGGGATAAGTAAAGCCGAAGCCTTGCGTCAAACCCAACTAACCTTTCTCAAAGATAAAGACTTCAAGCATCCCTTTTTCTGGGCACCCTTTATACTAGTGGGTAATTGGATATAAGTGATTTAATCATTCCTACAACTCAGCAAAGGCACCGATGGCTATTAAGTGATAATACTAATAAACTGATAGTAATCTTATTTTCTCTTCAGTTTAGTGAAAATGAGGAAATAAGTCTTTTTTTACTATTTCATAAATCGCCAAGCAGTTTTTTATGGCTAAGAAAAATAAATCCTTTTTTAAATACGCGCTTTTGATCGCAAGTTGTCTTGTAACTTTGTTTGTAATTCCTATATGGATAACTCCATCTCAAGCCGGTGTAAGTTTTAAACCGCCAGTCACATCAAAACCATCACCACCAGACGGTAGCTCAACGGCAGGAGCTAGCCGCGATGCAGGCAGTTGTGCAATTGGCAAAGCTGGTAAGTCTGATGCATCGATTGTAAAACTGTTACCTAAATCGAATATCGGTTTAACAACAAAACAACGTCCATCAATAATGGTGTATATTCCTGCAACAACTGCTGAGACAGGATTTTTTAGCATCCAGGATGAAAACTTCAACCATCATTATCAAACCACTTTACAGCTACCCGAATCACCAGGAGTAATGGAAATTAAACTTCCAGCTTCTGCGCCAGCATTGTCAACTGACATAAGATATCAATATTCTTTGGCAATGATTTGTGGCGAATACTTAGAGCCGGATAGCCCTCTGGTTAGCGGTTGGATTCAGCGAGTTGAAGCCAAAGGAAATGCAGTAAACACTAAAGCCTCTATAGAGTTAGCATCGAAATTCGCAAATGATGGCATATGGTTAGATGCGCTTTCTACTCTTGCTGAACTCAAAAAGTCACAGCCATCCGATCAATTTGTGAATAATTCTTGGCAAAAACTGCTCAACTCTGTTGGCTTAGATGAAATTGCTCAACAACCGATAGTTAATTAATATGGATTGCGATGTGGTCAAAATTTAAAACGCTTTTATGGCAATGGCGTTTTATAGCGATAACAACTCCTGCCGTTGCAGTAGCCGTAATTTTAGGAAGCATGGCAGGATTATTTCAGCTTTTAGAGTGGACAACTTTAGAGCATTTCTTTGCTATGCGCCCCTCGGAAAAGCCAGAAAAGCGAATTTTAATTGTCACTATTGACGAAAAGGATATTACCAAAGTTGGTAAATGGCCAATTCCAGATGCCGTATTCGCTGATGCTTTGAAAAAAATCAGAGCGCAGCAGCCTGCAGCCATTGGTATGGATATTTATCGAGATTTACCAGTGCAACCAGGGCATCAGGAATTAGTTAAGGTGATGCAAACCACATCGAATCTAATTGGAGTCAAGAAACTGGTAGGGGATAAAGTTGCACCATCCCCTACTTTATCTCAACTGGACCAAATTGCTCTTGCTGATATGGTTTTGGATGCCGATGGCAAGGTTCGACGAGCTTTACTATCTGCCGGGGATGACAATGAAAATATTTTTCTGGGGTTAGCGACTCGTTTATCGTTAATATACTTAGAAAAAAAAGGTATCGAGTTAGCAAGTAATGACCCAGAAGGAAAGTCTTTACGGTTGGGTAAAGCAGTATTTTATCCCTTTATAGGAAAAGAATTTCCCTATCGTGGTGTCGATTTGGGTGGATACCAAATTTTACTTAATTATCGTAAATGTGAAACAGAATTTGATACAGTAAATTTGCGAGATGTATTATCTGGTGATGTCTCACCCGAAAAAGTGCGATCGCGTATTGTTTTGATCGGTACCACGGCTAAAAGTATTAATGATTTTCACAATGTTGGTTATGCTCGTAACTTGAAGAGTAAAGATATTCGTATGGCAGGCGTAATAATTCATGCCCATCTAGCCAGCCAAATTTTAAGCGCGGCATTAGATAAACGACCTATGATAAATGTATGGTCGCATCAAGCAGAATATCTGTGGATTTTATTTTGGTCTTTTACTGGTAGCTCCATTAGCTGGCAATTACTACAAGTTAACACCCACCGAAAGCGAGGATTTTGGGGATTACAAATAATGGGTGTATCACTTGCTACGGGATTTTTGTTCGTTAGCAGTTATGGAAGTTTTCTTGCAGGTTGGTGGATTCCTTCAGTTTCACCTTTTATTGCTCTTATTAGTTCAGCAATTATAGCTAGTAACTTTCATAAGCAGTGGCAATTGCAACAAGCTAACGAAAAGTTAAAGGAATATTCTAGTACTTTGGAAATAAAGGTAGAAGAGAGAACTAAAGAATTAGTCACGGCGAAAAAAGCAGCAGATGTGGCTTCTCAAGCTAAAAGTGAGTTTTTAGCAAATATGAGTCACGAATTGCGCACACCTTTAAATGGAATTTTAGGTTACGCACAGATATTGCAACGTTCCCAAAGTATGGCGAAATCGGAACTTGATGGTGTAGGAATTATTTATCAATGCGGTTCACATTTATTGACTTTAATTAATGATATTTTAGATTTATCAAAAATTGAGGCTGGTAAATTAGAATTACATTACAGCAATTTCAATTTCTCCTCATTTTTAATTGGAGTTGCCGAAATATGTCGCATTCGTGCCGAACAAAAAAGTATTGAATTTAATTATCAGCCAGATGCACAACTGCCGGTAACAGTTATGGCTGATGAAAAGCGGTTGCGTCAAGTTTTGATTAACCTATTAGGAAATGCAATTAAGTTTACTTCTCAAGGTAGGGTGACATTTTCTATTCAGGTAGTAGAAAATCAGGAATCAGATGATATCACTAACGATATTTATCAAATTCGCTTTGAAATTATTGATAGTGGTGTGGGAATGACATCAGAACAAATAGATAAAATATTCTTACCTTTTGAACAAGTAGGAGATAAAAATAAACAAACAGAAGGTACAGGATTAGGATTAGCAATTAGCCGCAAAATTACTGAGTTGATGGGTAGTCAATTGATTGTAGAAAGTAATTTAGGTGTGGGTAGCAAATTTTCGTTTGATGTTTATTTACGGAGTGGTAAGGAGAATATACAGGAAAACTCAGATTTTTTAAGCAAAAATATTATTGGGTTACAAGGGGATAAACCTAATATTTTAGTTGTAGATAACCAATATGAAAATCGCTCAATTATTATTAATTATTTAAATACAATTGGCTTTAAATGCTTTGAAGCGACTAATGGTAAGGAGGGTTTGAGAAAAACAGAAGAGATAAAACCAAATTTAATTTTAACTGATATATCTATGCCGGAAATGGATGGTTTAGAAATGATACAAATTATCAGAAGCTATCCAGAATATGGCAAGATTCCAATTATCGTTTCATCTGGGAGGGTTTTTGAAAATGATATTAAGCAAAGTTTAGCTGCTGGTGGAGATGATTTTTTACCAAAGCCAATACAAATAGATGACTTATTAAAAATTTTACAGAAGTATTTAAAATTGGAGTGGATTTATGGAAATCAGGAACAAACAAAAGAGAAATCTTTGAAATCAGAAACTATTGATAAACAAGAGTTAGTTATTCCTTGCGAAGCAGAAATGGATACATTATTCGATCTAGCTATGCGAGGAAATATTAAAGGTATAGAAAATCTATTGGATAACTTAGAGAATTCGGATAGTAGATATAAACCTTTTATAATGGAAGTTCGAGAACTTGCGGATAATTTTCAATTCAAAAAAATTAGACAATATATCAAATCTTTTAAAGCTTAAAATAATATATAATTATGACTGATTCACAGGAAACAACTATTTTAATTGTTGATGACAATCCCACTAATCTTAAAGTTTTATCTGGAGCGATCGCCGATTCTGGATGGGAAATATTAGTAGCTACCGATGGTGAAAGTGCTATCGAACAAGCTGAATATGCTAAACCCGATTTAATATTATTAGATGTAATGATGCCGGGAATGAATGGATTTGAAACTTGCAATCAACTCAAACAAAATCCCGTAACTCATGAAATCCCCATAATTTTTATGACAGCGCTTAGCGATACAGTAGACAAAGTTAAAGGGCTTTCTTTAGGTGCTGTAGATTATATTACTAAACCATTTCAGATAGAAGAAGTATTAGCGCGAGTTGACGTACATTTAAAATTGCACTTTTTGCACAAACAGTTAGCAGAACAAAAAAATAATTTAGAAAAACGAGTAGAAGAGCGTACAGAAGAATTACAAAGAGCGCTTAATGATTTACAAGAATCTCAATTACAGCTAGTGCAAACAGAAAAAATGTCAGCTTTAGGGGAATTAGTAGCTGGAGTTGCTCACGAAATTAACAATCCTATTAGTTTTATTGATGGTAATTTGGAATTTCTGGAAGAAAATACATTTGATATAATCAAGCATTTAGGACTTTATCAAAAGTACTATCCTAATCCCGAATTAGAAATATCCAAAAACGCGAAAGATATTGAATTAGATATATTAATCGAAGATATACCCCAAATGATTTCTTCTATGAAAGTAGGAGTAGAGCGCATTGGTAATATTAGTACTAGTCTGCGAAATTTTTCTCGTTCTGATAGTAAATCGAAAGTAGATTATGATGTCCATGAAGGGATTGATAGCACTTTATTGATTCTTAAATATCGCTTGCAGGCTAATAATAAACGACCGGAAATCCAAGTCATTAAAAATTATGGTGAATTACCTTTTATTGATTGCTATTCCAGTCAATTAAATCAAGTATTCATGAATATTATCTCTAATTCTATAGATGCTTTAGATGATTATAATAGTCAATTATCCTATGAAGAACAAAAGAACAATCCTCGTAAGATTTCGATCGCTACAAAATTTGATTTAAATAGTAAGAAAGTCAGTATATCATTTAAAGATAATGGTCCTGGAATCCCAGATGATATATTGAAAAGTATATTCGATCAGTTTTTCACTACAAAAAGTGTTGGAAAAGGAACTGGATTAGGATTATCAATAAGCAGACAAATAGTAGAAGAAAAACATCAGGGTAAGTTAACTTGCAATTCCGTATTGGGAGAAGGAACAGAATTTTATATCGAACTTCCAGTAGAGTAAATTTGGCGATTCTTTTTTTAAATATCGTCACAACTGGCAATTTGATTCCAAGGTTGCTTATAAACTCCCCTATCCGTTTGATTATCTGCGACTAAATACAACTCCCCGTCTTTACCTTTTACCCATCCAGTAGCTTCAACAATCGCCGGCTTAGAATTTGTAGTAGAAGAATTAGAAGTTTGTTCTCTTCTTTTAAAATCAGTTCGCAAATCTAACCAT
>JBCBQE010000459.1:5331-5725 GCA_039820385.1 Cyanobacteria bacterium J06635_10 | reverse complement strand
AAAGAAGCAATCGAAATCTACTTTCGGGAATGTATAGAATTCTTCTTTCCCATTACAGCAGAACAAATAGACTTATACCATTTCTTTATAAAGATGCGCCGAATGCCCGCCAACGCAGGTTGGCTTTGTACGGGTAGCTCCAGCCTTCTAGGCTGAGAGCGATTAATTGGTATTAGCTCAAAAAAAACTCTGCGCTCCTCTGCGCTTTCCTTTGCGCTCCGAGGCTGTCAAAAATATATAATTCCGATACCAACGGATTTGATATAAATTAGAAACTAGTTCAAATCCCTTTGCTACGGTGGTAATGGCTCATATAAAAGCCAAAGAAACCCGTCAAGATAGTCAAGTACGGAAACGCTGGAAACTGTACTTAACCAAACAGCTTTACCTATCC
>JBCBQE010000459.1:0-5321 GCA_039820385.1 Cyanobacteria bacterium J06635_10 | reverse complement strand
CCTTACATCGTCTAAAATCTAAAATCGAATGACTACTGGTATCTGGATATTAGGAGATCAATTACATTTAAAACAAGCTGCTTTACAAAGTTGTAATGGCACTTCACAAGTATCAATTATTTTAATCGAATCTTATTCTCACATCAAAGAACGCCGCTATCACAAGCAAAAGCTGGTTTTAATCTGGTCGGCAATGCGGCATTTTGCGGAAGAATTACGTCAATTGGGCTACTCAGTAACTTATAAAGTTGCCGAAGATTTTCAAACTCCCCTTATTGATTGGGTAAACTCACATCAAATTACCGAATTACGGGTGATGACTCCCAATGACAAACCTTTTTTAAAAACCATAGAAGATTTAAATTTACCTTGCGATATTACCAAAATTCCCAACAACCAATTTTTATGGAGTGGAGAAGAATTCAATAATTGGGCAAAAAATCGCAAGCGTTTGTTGATGGAAGATTTTTATCGGCAAGGTAGACGACGCTTTGATATTTTGATGGAAGCTGATAAACCCGTGGGAGGAAAGTGGAATCTTGATAAGGAAAATCGCAAGCCACCTAAAGGTAATTTAAATACTCCCGATGCCAAGTGGTTTGAAGCTGATGAAATTACCAGGGAAGTTATTCAACAAGTTAATTCCCTCGATATTCCAACCTATGGAGAAATAAAACAATTTCGCTGGGGAGTAACTCGTTCCCAAGCCCTGGAAGTACTACAATATTTTATAGATATTCGTTTACCATTATTTGGCCCATACCAAGACGCGATGGTAACGGGAGAAGAAACTATGTGGCATGCCATGCTCTCTCCTTATATTAATCTTGGTTTACTGCAACCCTTAGAAATTATTCAAGCAGCAGAAAAAGCTTATTACGACAATCAACTTGCTTTAAATAGTGTAGAAGGTTTCATTCGCCAGATATTGGGATGGCGAGAATATATGCACGGAATCTACCATCATGTCGATGCAGAATATTCTCAGCAGAATTGGTTTAACCATAATAAACCATTACCGGAATTTTACTGGACTGGTGAAACCAAAATGAACTGTCTGCACCAAATATTAACCCAAGTAATCGATACGGGTTACGCTCATCATATCCAAAGGTTGATGGTATTGAATAACTTTGGTTTGATTGCGGGAATTTCGCCACAGGAATTAGAAAACTGGTTTCATGCAGCGTTTATTGATGCTTACGACTGGGTAATGCAAACCAACGTCATCGGTATGGGACAATATGCAGATGGAGGTTTACTGGCATCGAAACCTTATGCCGCTTCTGCAAATTATATTAACAAAATGAGCGATTATTGTAAAGGTTGTTTTTACAAACATTCCCAACGCATTGGAGAAAAAGCTTGTCCGTTTAACTTCTTATATTGGGACTTTTTGAACCGACATCGGGATAAACTGAAGTTTCAGGGAAGGATGAATTTTATTTTGAAAAATCTTGATAAGATGACTTCTGAAGATTTGGAGACGATTCGTCAGCAAGCCGAAGGAATTTGAGAAAATGCGATAAGCCTCGCACTCAGCAAAGAGTGAGGGGGAAGAGGGGGAAGAGGGGGAAGAGCGGGAGAGATTTTATAGGTAATCTTAGGGCGTTGCTGAATTAAGTAATGAATTATATTTGTTTACAGTTTGTAGTAAATGCGAAATCTATGTAGAGACGTAGCACTGCTACGTCTCATGTAACGTGAAATTCCCAATTCATATTTCCATTCAGCAACGCCAATCTTAGAGTGTAAGGGGGAGTAGAAGAAATTTCAAAGCGCGTGGGTTTTCCAAAAAATCATAACTCAATTTTGCAGAGCCACCCATCTGCGCATTTTAGGTAACCCCAAGGAACAATTTTGTCATAATTGAGTTGTAAGTAATTATATAAGTTCTCAAAGCAAAACTGAAGTAAAGTTAGTACAAAGGTAATTTGATGACACAATCAGAAAACATCCCAAAACCAAGACCAAAACCACCTGTACCAAAGAAATTCCAACCGATTACGGTAGTAGACTGTAATACGGATAGTCCGCGTATTTTCACGCAATGCTACAAATGCGATCAACCCCTGTTAATTCAAACTTACCATGATGGAACTGAACCAATAGACCATCGCATACAATGTCCAAACTGCGGCGGAATTGCCTTTTTTGCTCACGCACCTAAAATAAGTGCTGTAATGGCATTAGGAGATTCACCTACATCTAGTACTTAATAATCGAAAATTGCTTAGCCCCGAAAGGGGTTTTTTTGTGACTGTTGCAATGCATTGCGAGCATAGTTGACGGGCACCCATAAGAATTTTTTGATTCTAAAAAAATTCTTATGGGAACCCTTGACTTTTGAATTCCGCAAAGCGGTTGAAGTTCAGGAGGATTCTTGTTTCATTGTACAGTTAATATGATGTTCACTATTCAAAAAAATCATTAAACAATTAAATTCATAGAGAGATAAATCTATTAATATTTCATCAAGCTACATTCACAATTGGAATCAGTTGAAATCAAAATGTCACTTGAAACAGAAATTATCACTCAACGAACTAATCGCGAAATATCGCCAAATATTCAACCTTCAAGCGAAGTGACGATAATCCAAATTGGTTTAGCAGCCCTTCCCGTGGCTTTTGTAATCATTTTGGCATTTATTTTTATCAAACAAGTCAAACATCGTAAAAATTTATATAACAAAGTTGTTACTCTCAAGCGTTTATCTGCTATTCCCTGTCATACATGTCAATTTTTTGCTAACAATCAAGAGCTTCCTTGTGCAGTACAACCTAAACTAGTAATGAGCTTGGAAGCATTTAATTGTAGTGATTATCTGCCAAAAAAGAGCTTGAGTTAAAAAATTACGTTGTACCTTTATCAGAAACCGCAGCAACAGAGGTATTCAGTTTAGACGAAGGCTTATGCGAAACGTTTCCTTGACGTAATAAATAATTATAACCCGGTTTCTTACTCGTCGCACAACAAAAAAAATGATGAGTAATCAAGATAAACCGGGTTTCTCACGGGGTAGATATTTTAGAAATATTGCACCATCACCACTGTACATTGTTATCATTAGTACTGCTGTAGTTATCGGTTAAATATTTATTGTGGAACTACAAGCGTTTGTGGTGGGTAGTATATTGATGATGACGGCAATGTTTTGGTGGAATATTTATCTGTCAAAACGTTTTCAATATATTACTCAAATCAATAACAGTTATCATCACATTTTTTACAACAGTTATCAGTATTTATTTATAATCAAACCTGACGGTAGTTTATTAGAAGCGAACCAAAACGCGCTTCAATATTATGGTTTCATCGGAGAAGATATTCGAGGTAAACCTTTATGGACAGTATTTTCACAAATAATTACCGACTCCACTCAACAGTTGGTGAAAGATGCAGTAGCCAAAGTTGCTGGAGGTAAGTCAGTCAGCCAAGATATTGAGTTCTTAGAACAATTTGATACAGGTAGCATCTGTAATTTTTCATTTACACCCATAATTGACGCAAAAGGGAAAGTGACACTGATAGTGGTTGAAACTTCCGATCGCAATCAACTTTTTCAGAGCGATCGCATAATAAAGCAGCAACTTTTACCAACTTTTTTTAATAATGCTTGTATTGGTTTAGCTATCCTTGACGATCGATGGCGACATTTATTGATAAATGAAATTCTGGCGGATATCAATGGTAAGTCGGTAGGAGAGCATATCGGTAAAGCTGTTCGTGAAATTATACCCAAACTAGCTCCTCAATTAGAATCAATTTATCAAGAAGTTCAAGCTACAGGTGAGCCTGTATGTGGAGTTGAAATTACCGGAGAAACTCCTAGAAAACCCGGTTTAATCGCACAGTGGGAAGCGTCTTATTTTCCATTACCAATTGACGATAAGCGCACTGCAATCGGCTGTGTAGTACTAGAAGTTACCGAACGTAAAAAAGCCGAAACAGCCCTTGCAACTCGACTCAAACAACAAGCAACTGTAGCACAATTAGGACAACTTGCCTTATCGGGAATTGAATTATCTGCTTTATTCGATGAAACGACAGTAATGGTGACTCAAAGTCTCAATGTTGATGCTTGTAAAATTCTCCAACTCAAAGATGAAAGCAATACTTTAGTGTTACGTTCGAGTGTAGGTTTGGAAAAAGGTTTAGTTCATAAAGCGACGGTAGAAATAGATTTCAAATCTCAAGCTGGTTACGCTTTATTTTCTCCTCAACCTGTTATACTAGACAACCTTTATGAAGAAACCCGATTTATAGGTTCCCCCTTACTACACGAAAATCAATTTATTAGCGGTGTCAGTACAATTATTCCAGGAAAAGACAACCAACCTTTTGGTATATTAGAAGCACATTCCACCAAAGAATATCAATTTAGTCAAGATGATGCCAACTTTCTGCAATCAGTTGCCAATATTTTATCAACGGCAATTACTCGCAAACAAGCAGAACAAGAAAATTGCGAACTTAATGCTACCTTAGAAGCACGAGTCACGGAGCGAACTAAGCAATTAGAATCAGCAAATCAGGAATTAGAAGCCTTTTGCTATTCAGTTTCTCACGATTTACGCGCACCACTACGCGCTATTCAAGGTTTTGCTCAAGTTTTAATGGAAGATTATGAAAACTTATTCGACGATATGGGGAGAGAATATCTAAATCGTCTGATTGCAGCTGCAGCACATTTAGATACTTTAATTTTAGATTTACTCGCATACAGTAGTTTGGGAAGAGATCAAATCCAATTAGCACAAGTTAGTTTAGCTACTATCATTGAAGGAATTCTCAAGGAACTTGAATCTGAATTACAAGAAAACCAAGCACAAATTACCATTAAATCGACACTTCCCTTTGTTGAAAGCCAGCAAAGCACTTTAAAGTCAATTATCACCAATTTAATCACCAATGCCATCAAATTTGTGCGTGCCGACATTAATCCAATTGTAGAAATTTGGGCTGAAGAACGCGGTAAAAATGTAAGATTGTGGATAAAAGATAACGGTATTGGTATTGCTCCCCAACATCAACAAAGAATTTTTCGAGTTTTTGAGCGATTACATGGAATTGAATCTTACCCGGGTACGGGTATTGGTTTAGCAATTGTACACCGAGGTATGGAAAGCTTAGGTGGCAAAGTTGGTGTTGAGTCTAATCTCAATCAAGGTAGTCGTTTTTGGATTGAATTACCAAAGTTTTAGAATTTAAACCTAGGCTATTGGCGTTGATAATTCATCTAAAAACCTCCCAACTACTCCCCCAAGCCACTTATCAGATTTCCGATTAAAATTTCTCCCTCACTCTCTCCCTCGATC
>JBCBQE010000458.1:0-5742 GCA_039820385.1 Cyanobacteria bacterium J06635_10 | reverse complement strand
CTGCTAACTGTAGGTAATCTGAGATTTTATATATTTAAAATATGCCAAACTTATCTAGGATAGTTGTTAAACAATTAGAAAAATTGCTAACTAAAGATGGTTGGTTAGAAAGGTTAATCGCTAAAAACTCTAAGGTTGACAATTCTGTTTTTTTTGAGAAGGAACAATTTCCTTGGAGCAAAGATTTAGAAGCTAACTGGATGGTGATTCGTAAAGAATTGGAAGGAGTGCTCGAAAGAGTAGACGAATTACCAAATTTCCAGGATATTTCTAAACGTCAATCTCGGATTGCTAACGATAATCGCTGGAAAACCTATTTTTTCTATGCATTTGGATTTAAAGCTACCAAGAATTGCGAAAGATGCCCGGAAACGACTAAATTGCTCGAACAAATACCGGGAATGAAAGTAGCATTTTTCTCGATTCTTGCTCCCGGTAAACATATCCCCAGACATCGCGGTAAACTCAAGACTATGATTCGCTATCATTTGGGGTTAATTGTTCCACAACCCAAAGAAAATTGTAAAATTCAAATAGCTGATGAAATTAGATATTGGGAAGAAGGTGAAAGTCTGATTTTTGACGATACTTTTTACCACGAAGTTTGGAATGATACCGATGGCTACCGTGTAGTTTTATTTTTAGATATTGCTCGCCCTTTAAAATTTCCACTTTCTTTTGTTAGTTTCTTAGCTAATAAATTTATTACAGCAACTCCTATTGTGCAGGATGCTAAAGCCAGTCATAAGGCTTGGGAAGATAAGTTTGAAGCTAATAAGAAATCGAAAGAATTAGTTTAATGGTGTAGAGACGTAGCACTGCTACGTCTCTACATTTATCGTCTACGAGCAAAACGTCTTCTTTTACGAAATAATCTGGAAAAACCAAACCATAAAATAATTCCCACGCCTGATAATGCGAGTAAAAGCTGCCATAAGGGTTTAGGTAGCATTAAATCATAAATAAGATCGTCTATGCTATTTTTCGGTATTTGGGCAGTAGCCGGATTTATAACTCCAATATCTCCGACTATATCCATTTTAGTTTTCAACGCTAAACTTTTTTCTTGAATTACTTTTAATATCTTTTGGCTTCTGTCACCTTTTAATAAAAAAGGTTGGGCTAAATCTTGATTTTCTCCAGCTATTGGTAAAATTTCAATACTTTTAATTTGATTAGGAGTAATAATAAATTTGGCTAAAAAATTATCCGTCCAAAATGCATGATTATGACCGAAAATAACGTTACCCAAACAGTAAATTATCGGTTTATCTTTGTAAATTTCAATCCCTTGGGGAAAATGGGGATGGTGCCCAAGAATAATGTCAGCACCAGCATTTATAGATTTACGCGCCAAACTGCGAACCCAAAATGGTGACTTTTCACTATCGGTAAGACCCCAGTGAAAGGATAATACTACATAATCAACTTTTGAGCGCAATTTTTGAATATCTTCTCGAATTAAAGATAAATCTGTAGGCATTACACCAGCACGATTTTGCTTGACATAACTTTCGTCGCCAGAATTTTCGCACATTGTATAAGCAAGAAATCCCAAGCGGATGCCGTTTTTTTCGCTAATAAATGGTAGCCTTGCCGAAGCTAAATTTTTACCGCTACCAATAGCAGGTAAACCGACTTGAGATAAACTTGTTAAAGTATCTTTTAAACCCGTCACTCCAGCATCAAGAGCGTGGTTGTTAGCTGTAGAAACGACATCAATACCAGCCCATTTTAATGCTGCTGCAAAAGTCGTAGGAGTAACAAAAGCATCCGTTTTCTTCACCCTATCCGATAGGGGAGTTTCTAAATTAGCAAAAGTAATATCGGCATTTTGCAATACAGGTTTTATTTTCCTAAATGGATAACGTGCTTCTTCCTGTTTTGATGCAAATTCTTCTAAGTTATATCGAATAACTTGTTGGTGAAATAAACTCTCCTTCCACATCCTCGACCATTCTACATCCCCACCAGCTAGTAAAGTTACTTGATTTGGTTGCGCTCGAGCACTTGGTGAATTTACGAGTACGATTATTGCTATCAAAGCAATTGTGAAAACTTTTTTCATGGGAATTATGCTTTGTTTGAGGAAAAAGTCATTATTCCAGAAGTTTAAATGCCCAACTCCCTTTTTGAAAGCAGCAGCTTTTACCTCACCCCGCCCTCCGGGCACCCCTCTCCTTATAAAGGAGAGGGGAAGAAGTAAGGGAATCGCTGTATTGTATACAACTGAAAACTGCCTGCCTCCGGGCACCCCTCTCCTTATAAATGAGAGGGGAAGAGGTAAGGGAATCGCTGTATTGTATACAACTGAAAACTGCCTGCCTCCGGGCACCCCTCTCCTTATAAAGGAGAGGGGAAGGGGGATTTGTAAGGGTAGCTTTCACTTATCGTATTCTGCTTTTTCGAGGGCTTTACCTTGTTTAATACTTAAAAATGTAGTAAGTAAAGCTACTCCTGCTCCTACGAAAAATACTCCAATTCCGGCATATTTCCAAACTGGCCCTAACAAAATTGGCGAGAAAAATTGTCCTAAATTACTAGCTCCCGTGCCGATAGCTAAAACGCTAGAACGTACTTCTTTCGGGCTTGATTTAGATAAAGCATCGTATAGGTTGGGCATGACAATACCAAATCCCATACCGAAAATAATCGCTGTAGGCAGAATCAAATAAACTTGTTCTACAAATGGTATAGTAATCAATGTTACTGCCATCAAGGTAAACCCTAAGGCTATAGCTTTAGCGCTTCCCACACGCTTTGCTAATTTGCTGGCACCTACAGCAGAAATAACGGCCGCGCCAATGGCTCGCGATGCTAAGATTGCTCCATTGAGAACCGTATTGGCTCCGATGGCCGCTTTAAAATGTAAGGGAGCGTAGATAATGACTACATAAAATATGGCAGATGTCAAAGCTAAAGCTGTAAATAAGGTGATGGTACTTGGAGCTTTCAAGCTTTGAATTAATTTATCTTTTTGACCTAACTTTAATGACGAAGAACCTTGACGCTCGCGCTTTGGTAATAATAGGTATGCAAGTAGCGCTGCTGGTAAAGCCAAACCATACATACAAAAGGTAAGTCGCCAATTGTCTTTACCAATTAAACCACCAACAAGGGGAAAAATAATGCTGGCGATCGCCAATGCGCTGGTTGTATAACCCAAGATTCGGGTTCGCTTCTCTCCTTCATACATACTGCTGAGAATGCCGATACTCGCAGCGGCAATTCCCCCACTGGCAGCTCCTAACAATGCTCGCGATATTAATAAAGGTGTAAAGCCGTTTGCGAAAGCCCCTGCAGTACCAAAAATTGCGTAGCAAATCAGTGATGGAATTAACACTTTTGCTTTACCAATACGGTCGGCTAAGATGCCACATATTGGACTAAATAAGAAGATTGTTAGGCAGTGCATACTGACCAGCATACCCGACCACCGGGGGTCAATTAAAAGTTGATCTTTGATCTCCGGCATGACTGGTGCTACTACGCTTCCCGTCATGGTAGTTAAGCTTCCACAAGCAAGTAGCACTAGTAATATAGGAATTTGTTTGCGAGTTTCTCTGGTTAGAAGCGAGGTAGACATATAAATAAAAAAATCCTTAATTTTGTTTGGTGTCAAAAAGGTATTAAAACTAACTTCTAAAAACTTCCCTGCTTTCGGTATTCTTTTTTTGATTAATGGTTATTTATTAAGAAAAGATGAATCAACGATATTAAAGGATTACAAGTAGAATAAACTAATTTATTAGTCTTGAATAGGCAAATTTGATAACAAAATCCCCTTCGAGAAAATAGTTCGAGGGGATTTGTACTTTATATTTTGAATGGTTTTAAGCTTGAATTGTTCCGCTTTTTCTATGGTGGTGCGTTATGCTACCTTATTCCATAGAAAAATTTAAAGGAATATCTAGTTGCCATTGTTTACCTTTAAAAAACAACAGTTGATAAACTCCTAGGCTGCCATATCTAAAGGAGGTTTCGGAAGATTGTAGGTAAAGGTACCACATACGACAGAATCGCTCATCATAAGTTGCCCCTAATGATGCAATTTTCTCTCGATTTTCGGTGAAGTTTTCAGCCCAACGCTTGAGAGTTTCAGCATAATGAGGTTTAAGATTCTCGCAGTGAGCAACCGTTAGCTTTGCAGCCCAAAGTTCTTGGGTTAATTCGTGAAGCTGGGGTAAATAACCGCCAGGAAAAATATATTTAGCAACCCAAGCACCAAGCCTTTCTTTTCCTTGGGTAGCAATTGTGTGCAGCAAACCGACTCCATCGGGAGTTAAAAGTTCTGATGCTTTCTGCATGAAGGTTGTAAAACTATCTTTACCAACGTGTTCAAACATCCCAATGCTGACAAATTTATCGTATTGTCCTTTTATTTCTCGATAATCGGCAATCTCGATTTTAATTTTATCGCTTAAACCTTTTTGCTCAATTCTTTGTTTGGCTAATGCAGCTTGCTCTACGCTTAGAGTAATACCCGTTCCCGAAATGCCATAGTTTTCTGCTGCATAAATCAGCATTCCTCCCCATCCGCAACCAATATCAACCAGAGATTCTCCCGGTTGCAATGCTAACTTTTTACAAATTAATTCGTATTTTTGTCGCTGCATCGCCTCGAGGGTATCAGTTTCTTTCATCTGATAACCACAGGAGTAAGTCATTGTAGGATCGAGGAAATACTGATAAAAATCGTTTCCTACATCGTAATGATGCTGTACATTTTTGCGACTATTTTGAATGTTAGTAGGTACCGTTCGCAAACGTTGAGTTAATACCTTGATCAACAAGGGAATGGTTACCCGTTGCCTGGCTTTCGAGTAGACATTATTGCGAAACAGCAAGCCAATCATTTCGGCAAGCCTATCGTTTTCCTCATCCCACCAGCCTTCCATGTAAGCTTCACAAAAGCCAAGTGCGCCAAATGCCAAAGCGCGATCGTAAGTATCTGAGTTATAAACTTTTAAAATCATTGGTGGGGAAGATTCTTCACCAAAATGAAAAGCTGTACCAGATGGATTAATAACTGTGAGATTTCCTTCTTTAATTAAAGTAAAAAGCTGATAGAGATAGCGTTCTCCACTGGGTAATTTAGAAAGAATATTGCTCCAATTATGGCTGGAAGGAGCAATTTTATCTTGTGTTTTTTGTAAATTTTGCGCTTGAGTTTGTGTCATATATATAGCGATCCTACAATTTTAAAAACAAGAGAATAAGAAACAGTCTCTAAATCGTTTTCGTTCCTTATCAAAGTTTTTATTTAATCAGTTTGTAGTAAGGAATTTATTCCTAAAATTTAGAGATAAAGCCCTTACTACGAACATTTTAATAATTATTTCTGTGGAAGTTTGACCTTAGTTGCTAATCCAAGAAATTGCAGTAACCTAATCGTCATCCAAGTCATATCAATTTCCCACCATTGCAAACCATGACGTGCGGAATATTGAAAAGCATGATGGTTATTGTGCCAACCTTCACCAAAAGTCAGCAGAGCAACCCACCAACAGTTAGTAGAGCGATCGCCCGAATCATGATTGCGATAGCCGATGGTATGACAGACACTGTTGACGAACATAGTAGAGTGAATTCCGACAAACAAACGTACAAAAATTCCCCAAACTACGAAAGGCCATCCACCAAGTAAATACAAGATAACTCCTAATGCGACTTGCAATTCAATGTAATAGCGGTGGCAGAACTGATAGAATTTATCATCAGCAATATCTTTCGTAGTTTGGG
>JBCBQE010000457.1:0-5752 GCA_039820385.1 Cyanobacteria bacterium J06635_10 | reverse complement strand
GTTTCTGGTGTCACGCACCAACCAAGGTTTTGTGACAATTGCGTAAGTCCTGGATATATTTGATTGAATTTATCCACTTAATAAATGTTAAAAAATAACCGTAGTTTTTAAATATATATGTATGATTTTACTTTAAAACAGTTTAGAATGAACATTAACAATATATGTTTTCCATAATACAATGAGCAGCTTATTCCTAACTCCTAGTGATTTTGAAAGGATTTTCACCTCTCACTTAAAAATAGAGACATACTCTAAATCAATAGATTCACTTTTTAGCAGACGAAGTTTAAATAAAATTGATTATAGTCCCTATTACCAACGAAACTATGTTTGGGATGATCATAAAGCAACTTATTTTATTGAAAGTATATTATTAGGAACGGAAATTCCACCTTTAATTTTTTTTAATAATGGCACAGGAATAGAAGTAATTGATGGAAGACAAAGATTTGAAACAATATATCGTTTCATAGAGAATAAATTTGCTCTAACAAGGAACGGTTTAGCATCATTAACGCAACTTGTAAAATCCACTTTTTCTTCTTTACGAAACAATTCTGATGCGACAAATATAGTTGACTTATTTCTTGATGCTAAAATTAGAATTATAGAATTTGAAATAGTTAATGAACCTAAATTAGATCCGGTTTTAGAAGATAAGATTAAGAAAGAAATATTTGGTCGATATAATTCAGGAATAACACCTTTAAAGAAAACAGAAATAGATAATGCTGTTTATGATGCAGATTCCCTTTTTCAATTTTTTAAAGAAAAAGTAAAAAATAATATTGAATTATCAAATAGGATTAACGATTTATTTTTACCAAAGAAAGAAAGTAAGAAAAGTTTTGATAGTGGGAAAATTCTACAATTTATTAGAAAATATTTAGTTATTCATCAATTTCCAATTAAATACTATGCGTGGGGAGCTAATAGGACAGAAATTCTAGATAAATTGTACGAACATTTAGCAACAAATACGGAAGATAAAAATCCCCAAACTACCGTAAAATAAACACTAATACCGCATCTACCATTAGTGTCCCCCATGCTCTGCGACTACCTCGTACAAATCCTGACCGCTCGCGTATACGATGTTGCCAACGAAACACCATTAGAATTTGCACCACTACTCTCAAAACGCCTCAATAACAACCTTTTGCTCAAGCGCGAAGATATGCAATCGGTGTTCTCATTCAAACTTCGCGGTGCTTATAACAAAATGGCGAATCTACCACCAGATTTACTAGAACAAGGTGTAATCGCCGCTTCTGCCGGAAATCACGCTCAAGGTGTGGCTCTCGCTGCTGGAAAGTTGGGTACTAGAGCTATTATTGTCATGCCTAAAACTACTCCCCAAGTGAAGGTAGATGCTGTGAAAGCACGGGGTGGTGAAGTAGTCTTACATGGCTATACCTATGATGATGCTTGCGGATATGCTCGTCAATTAGGAATCGAAAAGAATTTAACATTTATTCATCCTTTTGATGACCCTCATGTGATAGCTGGACAGGGTACCATTGGTATGGAAATTTTGCGGCAATATCAAAAACCCATCCACGCCATCTTTGTCGCAATTGGTGGTGGTGGTTTGATTTCCGGGGTTGCTGCCTATGTCAAGCGATTGCGTCCAGAAATCAAGATTATCGGGGTTGAGCCGATAGATTCTGATGCTATGTATCAATCTTTGCAACTTGGACAGCGAGTGAGATTATCTCAGGTGGGTTTGTTTGCCGATGGTGTGGCAGTTCGACAAGTTGGTGAGGAAACCTTTAAGCTTTGTCAGCACTATGTTGATGATATTATTCGAGTGACAACTGACGATACTTGTGCGGCAATTAAAGATGTGTTTCAGGATACGCGTTCTATAGTTGAACCTGCGGGAGGATTGGCGATCGCCGGTGCTAAAGCTTATGTGGAAAGGGAAGGAATTGAAGGTCAAACTTTAGTGGCGATCGCTTGCGGTGCTAACATGAATTTTGACCGTTTGCGGTTTGTTGCCGAGCGTGCGGAATTTGGGGAATGTCGTGAGGCTATTTTTGCGGTGACAATTCCAGAAAAGCCGGGAAGTCTGCGTCAGTTTTGTGAATGTATTGGTAAGCGCAATTTGACGGAATTTAATTATCGTATTGCTGATGATAGAGAAGCACAAATTTTTGTTGGAGTACAAATACAAAACCGTGCTGATGGAGTACAGATAGCTGAAACTATTACTAATTGCGGTTTTTCAATTATTGATTTAACCGATGATGAGTTGACGAAAATGCATTTGCGTCACATGGTAGGAGGGCGATCGCCACTAGCTGACAATGAGTTATTATATCGCTTTGAATTTCCCGAACGTCCTGGTGCATTAATGCAATTTGTTGGTTCCATGAGTCCGAATTGGAATATTAGTCTGTTTCATTACCGCAATAATGGGTCAGATTACGGGAGGATCGTTGTAGGAATGCAGGTTCCACCGGAAGAGATGAAAGAGTGGGAAGCATTTTTGGATACTCTCGGGTATCAGTATTGGGATGAAAATAAGAATCCTGCTTATAAGTTATTTTTGGGGTAGAACTATTTACAAATTGTAAAAAATAACTAATGTAGAAACGGCATGCCCACTGGAATATTTAAAATCTAACTTTTCAGGAAATCTGGAAATTCATGTAAACTCGGTGATTTCTAGACGATTACCCGCTGGATCAAATATATAAAACCGCTCGCATCCCTTCAGTGGTTGCTTATCAGGGATAATTTCTATCTGGTATGCTAGAAGATATTTTTTAAATTGCTCTAAATTGGTTACAACAAAACAAACGTGCCGCTTCGAGCCTTCATTAGAGATTTCCTCTCGGCTGATATGTAATTGTAGATTATCTAGGAGATACCATTTTCCTCCGTTTACCCTGAGCGGGAGTGGTTTTTCTAGTTCTGTGAGTCTCAAAATATACGTATAGAAAAATACTACTTCTTCTTCTATTTCTACAGGATAAGTAAGTTGTATATGATCGATCTTAGTCAGCCACATTCTTAGTTCCTCATATCTTTAATTAAATTCTGACTTTTCACTTTAATTTATTTGTACGCTTGAAAGTAAATAAATATCTACATCCTACACCCAACTAGGAACCGAAGATGCCGTAAAAAGTTAGGTCTCAAATATGATTTTGAATATATTATGTCATAAATAATTAAATGAGATTAAAACCGAGAAATAGCTGATTCAATTGGAGGTTTCATAGCTTTGACACTAAATTTTTCTACACATCTTTCTCTAGCTTTTCTACCCCGCTCTTGTGCTGATTCTAAATTAGTTTTCAGCAATTATCAAAGAAATTCTGGGTTCTGTAGCGAAAATTAAATATAAAATTATCTATATTGAATTGATTTTATCCATTAAGCAAAACACTACCGCTTAACTCTGAAAATGAAAAAAATACATCTATCATCGGGAATAGAAATACCTGTTTTAGGCCAGGGAACTTGGCGAATGGGTGAGGATAGCAGTAAAAAAGATGCTGAAATTGCAGCGTTACGTCTCGGTTTGGATATGGATATGACACTCATCGATACTGCTGAAATGTATGGTGAAGGTGGTGCCGAAGAAGTTGTTGGTGAAGCCATTGTCAATCGTCGCGAATCAGTTTATCTCGTAAGTAAAGTTTATCCCCACAATGCCAGTCGCAAAGGGGCAATTCAAGCTTGCGAAAGAAGTTTAAAACGACTAAAAACAGATTGCATTGACCTTTATCTGCTACACTGGCGGGGTTCGATACCGCTATCAGAAACATTGTCAGCATTTGAATCCCTCAAGGAAGCGGGGAAAATTCGGGATTACGGCGTGAGTAATTTTGATGCGGATGATATGGAGAAGGCAGTTAATTTAGTTGGTGGAAAGCAAATTGCCACAAATCAGGTTTTATACAATTTGAAGCGTCGCGGTATTGAATGGAATAAGATCCCTTGGTGTCGCCAGCATCATATGCCTATTATGGCCTATTCACCAATTGAACAACAAGGTATTTTGAAGAATTCCCATCTTATATCAATCGCTTCCCGACACAATGCAACTCCGGCACAAATTGGTTTAGCGTGGTTACTTCAAAAAGAGGGTATCATCGCCATTCCCAAAGCCAGCAATCAGGAGCACGTTAAGGAGAATAGCGCAGCTTTGGATATTCAACTTACCCAAGAAGATTTAACGGAGCTCGATAAAGCTTTTCCACCGCCAAGTCGTAAAATGGCATTAGCAATTAGATAAATAAAGTACAAATCGTTTTGAGGTACGAACTGTAATTTCTGTCATGGCAGATAAATTTTTTGTATATTAATATCTATATCTTGGAAAATTTCTGTATTCAGGTGAAAATTTCAAGATAACTTTTCAGGATTAACTTGTTATTATCCGGTACTAATGTTCATATAATAATTTACAAAAATGTTGTATTCAGTCATGATTTTACTGTAATTCAACGTTAGAATGCATTTATTGTAAATTATAGCTATTGCAATTATATGACTAAGAATACATAAATTTTCTATTCTAGTAATCCTTTTTATTCGTTTTGAGTGGTGTATTCTAAACACCCAATTTTTCTACCTCTTCCCCCTCTCCTCTTACCCAGCATTTTTAATCAAAAAGACCGCTAGATGCTGGTAAATTATATTTAAGTGGAGAGATGATCTGAAAATATTGCTCCGCTAGGAAACTTACCCATTAAT
This sequence comes from Cyanobacteria bacterium J06635_10, assembly GCA_039820385.1. Taxonomy (GTDB): domain Bacteria; phylum Cyanobacteriota; class Cyanobacteriia; order Cyanobacteriales; family Nostocaceae; genus Rivularia. The sequence goes on along the minus strand of JBCBQE010000457.1, from coordinate 1,039 downwards.
ATTCAAATTCATCTCAATTTATGACATTTCAAGAAAATAGAGAAGCATTTATTCCCTATCGTCGCATGGATATTATCCAACTTTGTTTAGATGATGGTCAGTTAGATGCTGCTGATACTCAAAAGTTTGAGGATTTTTGCGAGATTCTATCGTCATATTACCACTTCCGCTTCCACAAGACCCTGGAAGATATTAAAAATAATTACGTACCTTTTAATCCGAATGCGGATGTTGAAGCCTTGAGTGCGGCAAGCTTTGAGCAATACGACAAAATGGAATCAATTGTCATTGATTCATTTGAGCATATTTTACAAAGAGCAAATTACATTAGATTACCTGAAAATCTGATAAAACAAGCATTGGGTAAAAAATCTCTGATAGATTTAAAAACTGAAGTTGATTTTGATGATTTTGAGAGGGTTATCTGTTATTACCGGGGTGATTCTTATAAGACAGTTATCCGCAAGAAATTATTTTTTTGGAAGCAGGAAAAGAGAGTTGATATTTATGAAAGAATTGTTTTATTGATTAAGTTCAAAGAAGCCGCTTATTTTCTCGCTAAAAAGGAAAAGATAAAAGAACTTAAATTTATTCCCAATAAAATGTATGTTTATTTTTATAAGAATATTCCTCAATTTGATATTGACTTGCTTTTTCCTAATGTTAGCACCAGCATGAATTGGAAAGACAGATTATTATTTGGAGTTCCCGCTATCGGTGCTGCAATTCCGTTGATTTTGAAAGCATTACCAAATATATTGTTACTTGTAGCGGCTATTTTATTAGTATTAAATGCAGAACCTTTGGTAGAACAGTTAAAAGTCGAACAATATCAAGTAAGAGATATAATGCCTATTTTAGTGGCTACTTTATCCCTAGGAATCGCTTTAGGTGGTTTTGCTTTTAAGCAATATAGTAATTATAAAAGTAAGAAAATCAAGTTTCAAAATGATGTTACCGAAACGCTGTTCTTCAAAAATTTAGGCAACAATGACAGCGTTTTTCAAATGTTTATCGATATCGCTGAAGAAGAAGAGTG
>JBCBQE010000456.1:0-5760 GCA_039820385.1 Cyanobacteria bacterium J06635_10 | reverse complement strand
GTTGGGGTTTAAATCCCCATAGATATTCCAAACAACTTCGGCACTTCGGCTCTTCCGCTCAAACCTTCGTTTAATTTTTCTAAGAGTTTCTTATGGTCGATGCAGTCAAAACATTTACTAATATCCGCGTCGAACACGTATTTAGGTTTTTTGCGAATAGCTATAAATATTTCCGATATTGCATCATGACACTCGCTGTCTGGTCTAAACCCGAACGAGTTGGGTTCAAACTTAGCTTCCCATTCTGGCTCTAGAGCTAATTGGGTGAGCTTTTGGAGTGCCCGGTCTTTGTTAAACTAAGCCAGGTTGTTACCAACCTGACTCGTCTTCAGAACGCAGCATGAGACTTTTACCTCACTGCGCTCCTCTCCGACAAACCCCTTGTCATGGGTACAAATCATCATGTTATTAATATGTCGTATTCATTCCATCGCCAACCGTCAGGTAATTCGATTGGTTTAAATGGTTTATCATACGAACCATCGGTTTTTGATTTCTTATCATGGCAATGTCTATGAAGAAGTTGTAGATTATTATATGTATCCTTTCCACATGCATGATGTTGGGATAATGTGGTCTTTTTCTATCAAATCTTCTTCTTTGAAATATAATCCACAGTAATTACATTTGCCCCTTTGAGATTTCAACATTTTAGCTGTTGAAGATGGTGTTCCTGGGTATTTTCCCATTCGGGGTTTAATGATTTAACACCATCTATACCCGCAGTTTTCTTGCCCGCATTATCTTGGCTTACCTTTCTGGTTGCCCAGAGCTTACCAAAGTAAGAGGTTGTAAGTAATCTCTGTAACGAGTGAACTAATTTGACATCACCACGTTGACTTGCTCTATAAATTCTTTTGCGGTAACTTGAATATTGCAACTTCCACGATTTTCCAATCGATTTCGTCCCAATTATTCCATTTATACTTCGGTGAGTTCATAACTTGTTAATTACATAGAAGCATTTATTTGTGTTTGTCGCAGTGTGTACGTCGGCATATCCTTGAAACTACTCTTCTCCGTTTATGGAGCTATACTCGTTGATTCGAGTTAAGGCATTAGCTTCTTACACAATCCTTCCCTGTAGTAGCTTGTGCTGGTTACTACTTAAGCGTTCGACCTATACTTAAGAGCTAAAACAAGGTTACTTCGTTCCTAACATCCATTCTGCGAGGGCCTTAGCCTTCCTCTCTTCACCGACCTGTGTAAGTATTTCCAGTTCAGAACAATGATGCTGCTGGTACATTAGGTTTGTGCTTTTTTTTGCACCCTGCCATAATCAGCCGTTTGGCAAGTTAATACTGACGATGATTCAAACGATTAATCCAAGCAATTATTAGCTTGGAAAGGATTTCTTGTGTAGACATAGTTGATTTGCTAGCCCATCACCACATTCGGCTAGTAGTGAGAGGGACATTTAACCCAGCTTCAGCGTATGGTTTACCAAACACCAAGTCACTGTGGGTTATGCTGTCAATCGAATACTTCGACGGATTTGTTTTACACTTACATGAATGTTAAGTTGTCAAGGTTCTGTACCTTGCGCCGGTTTACGTTAGCTCAGAAATCGCTCTAATTGTCTCCCCAAAAGGGTTAGACCTAACTTTGACCTAAACTAATCGCACTATTGTCGGTATTCCTAAAGGTCTTTTCTCGTTCTTTCCCGGTTTTGGAATCCATACTCTCCGAGTGGGAGCAGCCTTTGTTCCCAGTGTGATTTTATTTACCAAGTCTAGACGCAGTTTTGGAGGTAGTGATTTAACACCATCCACACCTGCTGTCTTCTTTCCTTGATTGTCCTGGGAGACACGACGAACCGCAAGGCATCTTCCGTACCAAGATTTGATTAGAAGCTTTTGGAGTCTACGAACTAATTTGATATCACCACGATGTGACGCTTTGTAAATTCTATGACAGCAGCTTATAGATATTTCTCTGTACTTTATTCCAGGGAATATCTCTCCATTTATACATCGGTTTAACCGTGTTCATAACATATATACTGCTACTTGTAACTTTACATTCCGTATTACCGTGAGTCCGTCGGCGTATTCTTGTCATTACAACAAGACATTAAGCTTTTGACTCAATCTTTACTCTCCCTTGTCTACGTCTTCGTAGTTTGTTGCGTCTTAGCTGACTACTCATAAAAATCGACCTTCTTATGAGAACGTAGGAGAGGTTACTTCGTTCCTCATAATCATTGATTAATTCCCTTAGAATGAAGCACTCCGCCGAGTTTTCGGGTGATGTTAATAGGATGATTTGAACCCCCCTATTACCCTTGTGTCCGATGAATCGAACCTTGTGACCTTTTGGTACTCCCAGTGTGTAAGCCTTATTCCACTGGTTAGCCGTAACGACAGTTTTGTACACTTCTAAGATTCGCTATTCTTAGGAATTTTACTCACGGGGAACCAGTTTTAGGCTACCAGTTTCTTTCCGCTTCTTACCCCGCTGTACTAGTTTGATGGCTAGTCGCGAACCTGGGGGTAATGTTTTTACTCCAACATCTGGAGAGCAAGACTTGTGGTTTCTAGGTTACTCCCACTCACTTACATGATTATGAAGTTGTCATCTGTTGAGGATTTTAAGTGCGTGCGCTCTGCGCTCAGCGTGCGCTCTGCGCAAACTCAACTCCGAGGAGTTACTCAACAGAAGCCGGTCATCCCCCTTAAGTAAGGTTTCGACCGAACGAATCGCACTCGAATGCAGCTTTGATGTCAGCATCGAGTACCCATTTATATTCACTTCCTTTCATTAAGGATTGAAAAATACTTTGGATTGCATCATGACAGCTTCTTCCGGGGCGGAATCCGTAACTTCCTGGCTCGAAACTTACCTCAAATACTGGCTCGAATGCCATTTTTATAATGGCTTGACCTATTCGGTCTTTGATGGCGGGTATTCCGAGGGGGCGTTTTTTGCCGTTCCGTTTTGGAATATATACTCGTCTAGCTGGTATTGCCTCTGTCCAGTTCCATGAATTCATCAATTTAGAACGCTGTTGATTATCTACAGCTATAAAACCGTCAATACCCGCAGTATTCTTTCCTTGATTTTTCTGGGTCACTTTCTGGATGGCTAGAATGAGTGCAGAGAAACTTCTTTGTAGTAGTTTCATTAATCCACGTACTTTTTTCCAGCTACCGCTTCCATTTCTGGCATCGCGTGTGGCTCTGAATATTCTCTTTTGAAGCTTGGAAACCTGAGTATTCACGACTTTCCAGTCGATATCTCCCCAGTCTTTTACTCCGGTACTATTACTAGTTCTACCTTTCATCTTTGAAAATTCCTTGTTTCATTGTTGAGTATTCTGAATACACATAAAGGGATGTGGGCTACCTCTTGGTATGATTCATGTCGGAATCTATGTATCCGGTTATATCCAATGGATTTTCCCGTTGACTTTCGTCGTGATACCATTTGCTTTTTCCCGAATCCTGTTCCCTGCGACTCTCGGCTTTACTTGCGTTCGGCTTGGCTGCTAGTGTTTGACCACTAGTAGCAGTCATTTCCAGGGGTTACCGTGTTCATCTAGATAATGTTTTGCGAGAAAGTGAAGGTTCGTCCCATACTCCGGAGTTCTTCGTCGTATCAAGCCTGAGAAACAAGCCCTCAAGCTTCTTTAATAATGAACTCTTGCCATTTTGGCACGGTGCAACCAGTTTTCACCGACTGATAGTGACGGAGCGGCAGACCTCTTCCCACTTGCTCCCTTACCGTACTGGTTACGTTCGGGCTACAATTTTCGAGAATCTGCACACAGGTTTGGATTTCTCCTTCCCTCTCATCTCGGTGAGCTGAGGGATACGCTCCCCAGAAAGTCATTTCATACTTCGATTTATCCAGACGCTTTTCACGTCGCACCTTGTTTGCTATCTACTGTTAATGGAAGCTCTGTTAGGTTGAGTCGATGCCCGGTACTATCCGGGGCACCTCTCAGTTAGATCCGGACGTGCGACTTTCGCCGCATCCGGCTCCCGATATTCTTAAGGGATAACCCTATTGCTCATGTGGATGTAATCATGACATGATTCGTGTATTGCTACTAGATTTTTGATTTTCCAGTTGTTATGATTTCCATCGATGTGGTGGAGATTTACTCGCTCCTCGCTTGTAAATTTTAAACCGCATTTTGCACAAGAATGGTTTTGCCTTTTTAAGGCTTTAGAGGTATGTCCGTCATATAACTTACTATTGCGTTGGCTCCAGTAAGTTATATCCTTGTCGTAAGGGGATTTAGTACCTTTGACATTAACGTGTTTGTTTTCGGAGTAAGGAACTTTTGGGAACGCTTTTTCTATCAGTTTGGTTGCTGATTCTTTTGTGTTCTTATTTTCCTTGTTAAATACTTTGAATGTTCTGTGGTTGATGTGCCAGAGTGAGAATCTTGACCCTTCCATCCTACAAAACTTATGGTATTTTCTCCAACCTCTAACTATTGGTGCTAGCTTTTCGGCTTTTACCTTAGAACCATAATTCGAGTGGTTGACGATTTTCTTGATTTTTTCCCGGAGTTTTTTGAAGTTTTCTACTGAGGGAGTACTTCTAAACTTTCCGTTTGTTTGCACTTTGAAATGCCAGCCTAAAAAATCGAATCCATCTTTTGCAGCGGTTATCTTTGTTTTCTTCTCGCTTAATTCCATTCCTCTGCTAGCTAGGAATTGGCTGATTTTGTCTAATATCTCTTTCGCATCGTCTTCAGGTCTTAGAATTATTACCATATCATCCGCATAACGGATTGTTGGTTCGATAATATCTTTTGTCGGGGTATTTTCTGTAATTCTTCTGCCACGCTTACCGTGATATCTATGAATACTTTCGATACCGTTTAATGCGATATTGGCTAGGAGCGGACTCACCACACCACCTTGAGGAGTACCTTGTTCTGGAAATTCTGGGTTTGTTCCTGCTTTTAGGCAGCGGAATATTCCCATTTTTAAGCCTTTAGGGGCAATTAGGTTATTCATTATTGTGGTGTGTTTTATCCTATCGTTCGCGAAGCGTCTCCCTTTGGGAGAAAGCATTTTTTAATGTCGAGTTCTATAACTCGTTTATTTATTCCGTTGCTAGTTGACTGTAGGTTGAGGAACAGGACTTTTTGAGCGTCATGTGCCGAACGTCCAGGTCTGAACCCGTAGCTCTTGGCGTGGAAGGTTGCAACGCGCGGCAGGTTCTATGGCATATTTTGCGAGACATTGCCACGCTCTATCTGCCATAGTGGGGATTTTTAACATTCTGGTAGTTCCATCCTTTTTTGGAATGGGTATACTACGCAACTTCTGATGATGCCAGCTATTACTACCTTTTTTTAGAAGTGTTTCAAGCTCGAATCTCTCTTTAAAGTTAAGAGATTTCTTGCCATCTCTACCTGCTGTTTTCTGTCGGGTAGGATTGGACTGTTACCAGTCCTCACCCCCCGGCGGAACGGTACGTGACAGTTACCCGTCATACCGCTCAAGCCATACTTCAAGCCTTCAACTTGGTGTTATGTACCTGTTTATGACACATTACGTGCAAGTGCATTAGATTTTCTTCGTCGTTTAGTCCACCTTTAGCAACAGGTACTATGTGATGGGTTTCAATTTCTTCCCCGTTGAAGAGATATTCCCCACATATAGGACATTTAAAACCTTGATTTTTGGCTACTTGCTCATATTTTGAGCCTTTTGCCCAGTAGAGTTTTCCTTGTTTCTGATTGCGGGTTTCCCAGTATTTCTTTAATTCTGGGTTGTCAGGAGAATAATCCCCTGTGAC
>JBCBQE010000455.1:0-5776 GCA_039820385.1 Cyanobacteria bacterium J06635_10 | reverse complement strand
TTGTTAAATCAAATTAGCAGAGTTAAAAAAAAGCCTCATCTTCAATGATATTGAGACCTAACCCGCTTTGATTAAATTCTTTATTTATATTTGCGATGATTACTTACAATGTGTATTTTATCTTTCGATCAAATTTGCTTTTTTAATAAAAAAAGGGCTACAAGCCCTTTAAATTAATTTAATTAAATAAATCAGCGGATAGTATCATTTGAATTTAATGAACTGATACAGCAGATTTTTCCAAAAAACTATGATAATGATTCAACGCGAGCGTAAAATAAACCGCGAATTTTTACTTCCAGAGGTTCACCAGCACCCAAGTCAGTATCTGAAGGCTGTTCGCTGACAAAAGTACCAGCAATTTCACCAGTTTCACTATCAACCTTAGCAACATTCAAAGAAATATGACCTTCACCACTTTCAACACGCTTGACATTAGCACGTCTAAGTTCCTCACTATCTGCTTGGGAAGGTAGTGCAACTGCGTTATCATAACCACTAGCAACACCACGACCTTTAGGATCCAAGAAAGTCGCACCACGATAAGAAGGAACTTTAAAATCTCCTTCAAAATCGGTTGAGGTATTAATGCTGGTTAAATCGGGTTGCGTTTGAGCAACCAAATTTTTCACGGTGAATAAGAAAGGAACTTGTTCGCCACCGGGAAGTTGTACGCTAATGGCTTGGAAATCAAAACCATCTTTTTCCTCAAAAGTTAGGCTACCATCTTCGTTGATCTTCAAATCCCCTTGAATTTGGTCAAGAGATGAAGTTTTACGAGTCAATATCTTCGCACCAACAAATTCAGCTTCTTGTCTTTTGTTGAGGGGCTCTTCTTTAACAAAGAAAGCAGTAGGTTGCATGCAAAGTTCTTTAATGGTATATGACTGGCTCCCATCGATAGCAATAGAACCACGGCTTGTCTCTGATAGTAGAGGACATTTATTAGCTAAACCAGTACCTCTAATCTGTTCGTAGGTAAGTAATTCTCTACTATCACCGCTAGCCATCATATCTGGGGCTTCGCTACAAGCTGTTAATAAGCCCAACATTACTGCCATTAATCCAACTATTAGAGCGCGATACCTCATGATTAACCTCAATGTCAAAAATTAATATTTTTAGTTATTAAACCAAAAAAACGATTACTTAGTTAAACGTTTTCGATTCTTAAGCTCAGAGTTTTGACTCGAGCTTATATCCATTGCCACTTAATAGTCTCTCAAATTATTGGCTCTTATTTTTCACTATATTTCTAAATAAGCAAGCGCTAAATTAAAATGGAAAGTTTTTCCAACGCTGGCTTTTTCAAGTGAAAATTCCCATGAAAAATCCTACACAATTACATGACGGCAATTGCTTTTAAGACTATAGTCCGGCAAACTAACTTTTATATAACATCCCGACTACCATCTTGGTAAGATGCTTATCATAGACTAAGTAAGTAAGGAAGCTGGTTTTATTTGACCTTCCTTAGTTATTGGCACTCAAGAGTCAATACAAAATCGATATTTTTTACAGTTATGTTATGACAGGCACCCATAGGATTTTTTGTAGAAGAAAAAATTTAGTAGGGAACCCTTGACGACAATTTTTTATGACTCTCCTTCAAAAACGACTAGCGTGAAATTTTGTATTGAATTAGTCTCATTCTCCTACAATGAGCGTACATTCAGAAAATTTCATATACAAGATTATATCCTTCTTGAAGTTTTATATTACTATTTTTTCAATCCGAAAATAAATATAGCCCTGCTTGTGCGCTTTCTCAAATAATCCGCACTCGATCGCGCCTCAATTATGTACCTGTATTTTGCTATAGGTTATTTATACATTTCTTCATATTTCTAAAAGTTTCGTCAACAAAATGATTGTATTCATTCAGCTTTAATATGAAGCTTGACAAAATAACAGTTATATACATTTAAAGGGATGGCTTGATTATGTTCTGCGACATGGATTCACTCAGAAAATGTTTCAAAATATTAAGATAATTGCAGGCAGAATGTAATTTAACTTTAAACAAGAGGTTTATTTTGGTTAAAAAGGCATACTTCGTAAGAATAAGGAGGCTCGGTATTTTTGAGATGCCTATTTTTTCACAATTTAATGCCCCCATTGCTATAGTTGTCCAAAGTAATGGTTTCTAGAGTCACTAATATCAGGGTTAATAGAATTAACTAATAATATTATTATGAGCAACGGAAAAAGTCTCGATTCGAGTAAGTTATCTTACAAATTGGAGGAAATTGCAGAATCAATACATGAATACTCTCTTCTATGTCAGGGAGATATTTTAGCAATTTTGGCATTACTTAGACAGTTAGAGAAACTGCACCGGGAAGTTCGAGATGGTATTTTTCAAGAAAGTTTACCATCAAATCGCCAGGCCCTATATTCGCTGTTAAAAGACATCGAAGCAGAAGGAGGATGGCCCTATATTGAACGTATGAGGCTTCAAGCTTTGATGGTGAACTTAGAAACTATTGCCGAAGAAGATAGCTGAAAAGTTTCAATTTATTTTCTTCATCCTTGAGACTTCAAGCTTTATTCAAATCATCTCGACGATGTTTTTGATTAATACCCTGACAAAGCTTGCGATCTTTAACTTCGACATTGCGGTTGTACTGGAGATAATCACCTACCCAGTCGCAACCGCGTACTAGTAAATTATTCATGTCTAAGTTCCATAAAACTATTGTGTTATCATCGCTAGCGGATGCTAGAGTTTGACCATCCGGGCTAAAGCTAACGTCTAATACAGGGGCTTGATGCTCGCTGAGGGTTTTAATTAATTTACCTTCACTACTCCAAAGTTTGACAGTGCTATCCCAACTAGCAGCAGCGAGAATTTCCCCATTGGGACTGAAGTTAACAGCACTAACACTATCGCCATAACCTTTTAATAGAGTTTTTAGCAAAGTACCATCCCAATGCCATAGTCTAACAGTATTGTCCCAGCTAGCAGAAGCAAGCAAGTTATCTCTAGGACTAAAGCTGACACCTAATACCCAGCCAGAATGAGGTAAGAATGTTCTTAACAACCTACCATCTCGCTGCCACAATTTTACGGTTTGGTCGTCAGAACCAGAAGCTAAAACTTGAGAATCGGTACTAAAACGAACGCTATTTACTCTTCCTTGATGTCCTTTTAAGGTTTTGAGCAGTTTACCCCGGGAATTCCACAATTTTACCGTCGTATCCTTACTAGCAGATGCAAGCATCTCTCCATCGGGGCTAAAACTTATACTCGTTACGCTGTCGTTATGTCCCCGGAGAGTCTTGAGGAGTTGCCCGTCTCGTCGCCAAAGTTTTATAGTTTTGTCGTAGCCTGCTGACGCTAAGATTTTACCGTTTGGGTGAAAACTAACGCTTGTGACTCTATCGGAGTGTCCCAATAATGTCTTGTAAAGACGAGCTTCAGAACCAATGCTGCTAGGTTGTCGCTGCCATAGCTTTACCGTATTATCGCGACTGCTAGAAGCTAAAATTTTGCCATCAGGACTCCAAGCGACACTTAAAACCCGGTCTTCATGTCCTTGTAATACGGCTAATGTAGGAGGATTTAAACTCCAAAGCTTGACGCTTTTGTCATAACTTGCCGATGCCAATAGTTTATTATCGGGGCTGAATGAGACGCTAGCTACAGCATCGCTATGACCTTTAAAGGTTTTGAGTAACTTGCCATTATTGAGATCGATAAGGTTAATAGTATTGTCATCTCCTGCTGAAGCCAGCTTTTCGCCTTTAGAATCAAAATTTAGACTCCAAACTATACCGCTATGGTGTTGTAAATTCTGATAAGGACGATATATTGCGTTGTTAACTCCATCCTTGTCTTCGCGTCGCCAAAGTTTGACCAGACCATTTCTACCAGCTGAGGCTAAAATTCGACCATCAGGACTGAAATTAACAACGGTTACTCCTTCTTCGTGACCTTGTAAAGTAGCTAATAAACTGCCATTTACTCTCCATATTTTCACTGTATTATCATCGCTGGCTGAAGCAATAAACTGACCGTCAGGGCTGAAAGTGACCCAATTTATCCAACCTTGATGCCCCCGGAGAATTTTTAATAATTTACCGTCACTGCGCCAAATTTTAACAGTTTCATCTTTACTACCGGTAACCAATAACTTACCGTCAGGACTAAAACTAACCTTGTCAACCCAATCACCATGACCAAGAGTTGTAACTGGTTGCGAATCGAATGCGCCCTCTTGTGGATTTTTGCGCCATATTTTCACGGTTTTATCCCGACTGGCAGAAGCAAGTAAATTACCATCAGAGCTAAAAGATAAACTGGTAATACTCTCACCGTGACCTTGTAAAGTTTGTAATAAACTACCATCAGGTCGCCATATTTTAACACTTTTATCGCGGCTTCCCGACGCTAGTAACTGACCGTCAGGGCTGAAAGCGACATCCCAAACAATATCGCCATGTCCTTCTAAACGGTTGATTTCCGTTACTCCATAAACGGCCTGTTGCAGGGCTGTAACAACTCGCATCTGGGTATCGGGTTGAATTCCATGTCCGCGTTTGAGCTTTCTCCAAGCACGTAAACTTTCAACTAAAGCATCAAATTGTTTGTTGGAGGCAAATAAAGCTTCGGAAGCGGCAGTCAAAGCACTAATTTTCAGGTTATTTTCGCTACGTTCTGCGCGTAAACTGTGACTTATTGCAGCTTTCTTTTGTAAGTCAGCTTGCCACCATAGCCCACCAATTGTCGCCGACATCACCGCTAAAGCAAAACCTGCTAAACGTGCTTCTCGCAACCGTTTTTGAAGTATAGAATTTAGCTTCTCTTGCGATAGTTTTTGAGCAACTTCTGCCTTAGTTTTCTCAAAGCGGACTTTTTCGAGTTCGGCCACGATTCCATAGTCATTACGGACGCGAATGGGTTTGACTAAATAATCGTGGACTAACTGGTAACGTTCCCCTGACTCTTGGAGTACTCGCAACACCAAACCACTTCCTACAAGGATTTCCAAAACTAATTCTACAGTATTGACATTGTAGGAATACATGTTTCCCGAAGAATCTTCTACTGTAATCTCTTCAATTTTTTCATGCTTTTCCACAGTAGATTGCGATAAGAGTATAGCAGCTATTTCTTTTGGTCCCTTAAAAGCGGCAGAAAAAGTAGAATCAAGACTTTTATTCACCACAGATAAAAAGTTATCTAGTTGAGAACTTTCTTTTTCCAAGCAAGCATCTTCTTCTTTAAAAATTGCGGTAACTAATTCAGCCTTGGTTTTCAGAGGCCGCGTACCTTTTTCATCGGTTAATTCAAACAGTAATTTCCAGCTTAATTGTTCGTTTTCTTGACCGCAATCGTAAATAACTTTTTCTAACCAATGTTGGACTAATTTTTCCGAACCACCGCTACGTTGATACTCTCCAAGTGTAGTAATATTTTCTGCTTCTAATTGAGCACCAACAATTTGCAGTTCTATGGGATGTACTTGTTGAGTTTCTCCTGCTAAATCCTCTACTAGTTTATTAATTAATTCATCGCTCAATTGATAATGAGAACTTTCGGTCAGACTATGAATAATACTAATAGCATCTTGGCAATAAAATTTACCTAAATAGTAACGGATATTTTTATCGAGAATATTTTTATTAATTACCCCCAAATCATAAGAATCTTCATTATTTAAATGGCTTAAGCGCTCAAATTCTAATAGTAAATGTTTGAATATTCCGTTTGTGAAAGTTATTCTTTCTTTACGGGAAGATTATTTACATTATCTATTAGAATTTGAGCGCT
>JBCBQE010000454.1:0-5779 GCA_039820385.1 Cyanobacteria bacterium J06635_10 | reverse complement strand
ATTCAGTAATGCTAGATTTTACTATTGTCTTAAGAGAGCACTTAGAAATTTCCAAGCTATTGTTCGGTACATTGTATTTAACAATTGATGCTCACCCTTAAAAATTTTTCCTCAAAAAAACTTTTAAGGGAACCCTTGATAAGCAGCCAGGAAAGTGGAGCAAAAATTAGCTAACCGGAAAAAAATTATTTTGGTAACACTTCTTTGATATAATTAATTTTATAGATAATTTTTTATAATTGGAATTCGTATAGCCGAAAAAATTTGAGTACCACTCCATTATAAAAAAATATATATAACCACTTTTAATATTCTCATAATTCGACCATTTTTTGTTTTTTCGTGCAAATAATTTACGAAACTTAATAATTGTTCTACCTTAGTTTTGGGTTCAGGAGTAGAGTAGTTTTTGAACATTCTACGCTCAACTGATAAGCACATCCATGGACGAAGAAACAATTATCGAAAATATAGACTGGAATCAGCTTTCCTTAGAGCGGTTGAAATTGGTTCAATCTAAAATTTGTAAAGCAATTGATATTAAGAAACACGAATTAAGTATAAGCAAATCGACTGCCAAGATTTCCCAAATTAATGAGTATAAGGCAAGTTTAGCCAAAGTCTCTCCCAGTCATCTACGTAATTCATTGTCTAAGTATCAAAAGTGTGTTTTTCCAATCAGCCTGGGAACCAAAAAATTCGCCGATACAAAGCGCATTCAAGCCTGTATCAAATGGATTAGCGAAAACTTTCAATCTTGCCTTGTGCTAGTTGCCGATAGTGTATACCGATTGACAATCGAGGTTAGACAAGGAATAAAAGGGGATCGAGCAAAGCTCTTAGCAATTCGCACAGGAGAGGAGTTTGTCAATAAAAACAATTTCCTGTTCGACAAATACTCCCAAAGTTGTGAATTTGAATTCAAAATGGCTTCCCAAATTGAGAAAGAATCAGAATTTGAAGTTTATTACCAGGAACTCCAGTGTCTTTATCAAAAAGACGAATCCTTTCAAAACATGGTAAAGTGCTTTGGTGATAAATATCTTCATCGAGGTAAACAATTCGAGGAAGAAAATAAGGAAAAAGCAGCTGTTGCACGAGCAGCTCAAATTTTAGGAGTTGAACGTAGTGTAGTTGCTAGTCTTGAGTCTTTAGTAGAAATAGAAGAATCCGCAGATAGGCTACGATTAGCAATATTTGAAACTGATGTTTAACAGTTAAATTTATGAATGATTATTTTTTAGTTAATTTTTCGGCGTTGTAGAAGTACGGGATGATTTTTTTCAATTTGTGTAGAATTTTCAATTGCTTCAATCACCAATTCATCTCGCATTTATACAACGCCGATTTTTTTTGAAATCTGTAATAAAAAGAAATTGAATCCCCAAAATAAGTAAGTCGGCACAAATAAATCTAACTATGTAACGAGTTGTAAACAGCTTTCAAAACCTTGCGATTGCTTCGTTTCACTACGTTCCACTCGCAATGACATACCTTGATTTTTTAACGCCGAACTACTTAGAGAGTTTATTTACTGAGATAATAATAAGCAAATTGTACAGGTAAAAAGATGACCACTCCAGCAAGCTTTGAAATCACAGCATATGCTAAGAAGCAATATAATGCCTCTGGACCTATAAATTTTTATGTATTTAAGAACTATATCAGGGCTCTAATGCCTATAGCTAGTGCTGATGGGGAGTTAGCACAGGAAGAAATAGATTGGTTGGTTGAAGAACAACAGATGCTGGGAGTACCATCGGATTTGATAGAAGAACATATCTTAAAATTTGATGGGGAAAATGCGGATATTGAAGAGCTATTGGGTGGTATTCATTATGATTTTCCTGGAAATTTTCGTCGTGGTATGTTGTACCAAGCCATAAAGATGAGCCGTGCTGATGGAGTATATCATGATAAAGAAAAAGCATCTGTTGCACGAGCAGCGGAAATTTTAGGAATTGAACGTAGTGTAGTTGTGAGTCTTGAGTCTTTAGTAGAAATAGAAGAATCCGCAGATAGGCTACGATTAGCGATATTTGAAACTAACGTTTAATAGCCTAGTACTCAACCAAGCCAAAATTGACAGGGATCGGTCAGGGAGTGGTGAATAGTGAGTAATAAAATATTACCAGGTCGCTCTGTCCTTGGTGGACTAAACATGATTAACGTGTAGATTGTTTTAGATTACTGCCTTCCCGGTAAAAGATTACCTAACTAACCCTCGGGAGGTAGTGAGTTTCGGAGTCAGTCAGACAGAGATTTTTATAGTAAATCTTAGAGGGCGATCGCAGAAGTTGACATATGGAAGATTTAGATTATTTTTTAGACAAATACGATGCCTTACCTTTAGATACTGATAAATACAAAAATAGTTATGTAGGTTGGGCTTTAGAATTTTTTCTTGACGAAACCGAAATCTTAAATCCTTGTTTAGATATTACTTTAAGATTAGATTTAACAGATGCAGAAAAGAATTATCGAGATAATTTCCAAAATCAATATTCAACTTTTACGTCTTTTTTAACCTGGAAATTACTTCAAGCGCTTAAAAAGCATACTCCTTTTTGGTGGAGATTTATTCAAGAGAAAGAAAAATGGTATCAAATTAATAACACACCATTATATTTTATAATCGCAGTGGGGGGAGAAACTCGATACGGGGAGTTTACCATCAATAATGCCACAAAATTAGGATGGCTTGAATTTTCCCAACTATACAAAAATGGTAAGGACAGCGTTTTAGTTAATCCTGTGTTACCTTCTGATAGAAGATATGCTTACCGATTCGGTCAATATATTGCGAATCTTCCTTCCTTGGATTTTTTAGGTTTTACCATGCATACATCTCGTAATAGTACCCAAAGCTTTTTCTTCTTTGGAAAGAGAACTTATGACGAGATTCAGAAAAGATTAACGGTACCTTTAGCGATCAAATTTCATCATGCCAATTTAGATATATTTATGATAGAACTGTTAGTTAAAGATTATCAAATTGAATTAACTAAGGCTGATTTGTTTGAGTAAAATAAGCAAAAAAAACTTGAATCTTCGTTTTTAGTTGTTAAAGTATTTAAGTAATGAGCGTAAAGATATTATTAGTATAAAATGTTTTTCAACCAAGAAGAAAATTCAGACAAAACTTGTTTGAGTGACTGTTCGTACAAACCAGCAATTAGCGATGGAGGATCGTTAAAGCTATCGGCAAACAATCCAACTATCCTTGCTGAAATTTTACAAAATGCAGCTCACACTTCAGGAGAAATAGTTTACATACTACCCGATAAATCCGAGAAATTTCAATCCTATAAAGACTTACTTGTAGAAGCGCAACGGATTTTATCTGGTTTGAGAAAACTAGGATTGCAACCCCAAGATAAAGTTGTTTTTCAAATTGAATCTTATCAAGACTTTATCGGTGCTTTTTGGGGGTGTGTACTCGGAGGTTTTGTTCCAGTTCCCGTAACCAATATCGCCTATACACCTGAAGGTATCAACAAAACTGTGAGCAAACTTTGCTATACCTTACAAATGCTGGAACAACCATTATTGTTAACAGATGCGAGCTTTGCTGCCCGAATCAATAATTTACCTGAACTTTTGGAGGTAGGAAAGTTTCCGGTGGCGACAGTTGACGAGTTGCGCCACAATGAACCAGATTCAAACTGGTATAGTAGCCAACCGGATGATGTTGCTGTGATGATGCTGACTTCTGGTAGCACGGGAATACCAAAAGGAGTTTTATTAACACACCGAAATCTGTTGAGTCAAACTATGGGTTCGGTGCAAATGAATGGTTTTACCAGAGAAGATATTAGCTTGAACTGGATTCCTATCGATCATGTGGCGGGGTTAATATATTTCCACATTCGAGATGTTTATTTAGGAAGCCAACAAATCCATTTTCCTTTTGAATTACTTCTAAAAGAACCTCTTATCTGGCTGGATTTGATGGATCGGTTTAAAGTTAAGACTACCTTCGCGCCGAATTTTGTCTATGGCTTGATTAATGACTGTGCTGAAGAAATTGCACAACGACAATGGGATTTATCTTCAATTAAATTCTTATTGAACGGAGCTGAAGCAATTGTTGCTAAAACAGCGCGGCGTTTTTTGCAACTACTAGCCCCTCACGGATTAGCTCAAAGAGCTATGTACCCTTCTTGGGGAATGGCAGAAGTTTCCTCGGGTGTGACTTTTGACCATAACTTTTCGCTCAATTCAACCACAGACGATGATTTATTTGTGGAGGTGGGAGCGCCAATTCCGGGAGTTTCACTGCGGATTGTAAATCGCCAAAATCAGTTAGTTGAAGAGAGAGAAATTGGGGCATTACAGGTTAAGGGTTTAACGGTAACATCAGGTTATTATCAGAATCCGGAAGCTAACCAACAGGCTTTTACTGAAGATGGATGGTTTAATACGGGAAACTTGGGGTTTCTCAAAGATGGACGTTTAACTATTACTGGACGGCAGAAAGATGTGATTATCATTTGTGGTAACAACTATTATAGCCATGATATTGAAGCTGCTGTGGAAGAAGTTGAAGGAGTTGAAGTTACTTACAGCGCAGCTTGTACAGTTAGAGAATCGGAGAGCAATACTGATAAACTAGCAGTATTTTTAAATACTGATCATCTTAATAAAAATTACTTAAAAATACTGATGAATAAAATCCGGAAAACTGTTGTGCAAAGGATTGGGGTGAGTCCAGATTATTTGATTCCGGTTGCCAAAGAGACAATTCCAAAAACTGCGATCGGCAAAATTCAACGCCAGGAATTGAGAAAAAGATTTGAGGCTGGTGAATTCAATTCCATTTTGAAAAGTACAAATCAGTAGTGTCATATCTTTTCGACTTACATGAGAATGAAAAAATATGAGCAAAAAAACTCTGCGTTCCTTTGCGCTTCGCTCTAACTTCCTCTGCGTTAAAAAAAAAATATAATTCAGATGTTAACGGATTTTATACAAGTCGCTCATGTACTAGCTCAAACTCTATTTATGGGCATAATTCATCAATATCAAGCTGTTTTACCTTCCCTTTTTGTATTAATTTATCTGTGACTCTAAATAATTGATTAAAATTATCTTTTTCTTCAAAGAAAAAGACTATTAATGAGACAGGTTTTGGGTCACTAACATGATATTTGAAATCTGGAAAATTTATTCTAGTTGTACCCATTTTACAAAACAGATTTCCTGGATCGGGAAAAATGGCTGTAGTAATTGCATACTTACACTTATATCTAATCATATATCTGACTTCTGCTGTTACCATTAATGGGAATATGGGAGAGTTCCGATAATTTTTCTTTATAGCTAAACGGTTCAATTCATAAGAACTATCTTGTTGTAAAAATTTTGGTATTTGAATGTAATTCTCCACTTCAAAACGATCATTGAGTCGATTAATCATACGATGTACTCCTATGAGCTTTTCACCATGGAAAGCACCCACTTGGATTGACACCGAATCATAATCGTCAACCAGTATATTTCCTAAAGAACTTTCTTGAATTTTTAAATTTGAGGGATTCCCAGATGGTGGAATCCAACCTAATTCTTTCACATAAACATCATAGAGTAACCTCTTGGCTAAAGTCTTTTCCTCCAATGTTCTCAAGACTCGCACCGAATAAAATTCCATTTACACAACACCTTTTGAAATTTTTTGTCTGCACCAAGCTTATTTAAATATAGCCATTGTCAGTTGAATCGAATACAAATTATTAACCTCACCACGCCTCACGCACCCCTCTCCGATATTTTGGAGAGG
>JBCBQE010000453.1:0-5805 GCA_039820385.1 Cyanobacteria bacterium J06635_10 | reverse complement strand
GCTTGACTTAGCTGTCAATTCAATAGACAATAGTGTACAATAATGGTCAAGCTCTTCCCCCCCCTCTCCTATTAAGTAAATACCTTAGGACTTACACAACCGGCACATTTTTCTTGTAGGGGCACGTGACACTTCGATCGACTGTAAACGAAAAATACGGCTTTTCGTGTCACGCACCAACCAGGTTCTTGTGACAATTGCGTAAGTCCTCTACCTATTTCAAACTGAAAGTTAATTAAAATTGCAGCCAGCCAGCTGCAAGGTTTTGTCACTGTTTGTCATTTTTAATTAGAGAATAACTACCCATTTTTTTGATAAAAACAAATGCACTAAAGATCAGTCATTCTAATACTTAATATTAATTTGTTTAATACATAACATAATTATATAGAAACTTTAGATATAGGATGTAAGTCTTAATAGAAAAACAGTTTTTAACTTTTTATTTATAAAGGTTGTTTGCATCTCAGTTAAGGTAAGAACTGTCAAGAGTGTAAAGAGTGAAATTATAGTTACTCTTGCAACACAAATAATAATAAATGACTAATTTTTAACAACAAGCCATTCAGCTTATCGCAACAAACACAGACGGCTTGTTGTTGATTATTAATCATTAGTGCAATGATTCATTAGACATTTAAATGCACGCATACTTTTTGATACATGTAATTAAGCAATACTGTTTATAGTTCGGCAAAAAAAGTTGCAATTGTTAGCTTCAGTGTAAAGATAGATGATTTGCTCAATAAAGCTTCTATAGAATGCTTTGAAGCTTTATTCTCAATTAGATTTATCAAACTAACAAAAACTTTGAAAAAAATGTGGCTAATTTTCACAAATTTGTTAACATCAAATAGCTGCTGTCCGGCGACATTACATGCAGGGATTTAAACCCCTTGACTATCGGGTCAAGTCGATATAATGTTACTGCTTATGCTGTGTCGCACTCATTGGTAGTTCAGAATTGAAAGTTGAAGAAAATGTTTCTCGGCATGAGTAATATTATCTTTGATTTTCGCTCAACCTAGTACCTTTTACGGTACTTGTTCAATCTCACATTCGATTGTTTTTTTAAACATTCGCTCCTCAACACAACACACCAATTAATGTAGTTACTTTGAAGGCTCTATTTAGGAGATTTAAATGAAAAAGTTTATCCCTCTTCTCATCAGCGGTATTTTAGTAACAGGTGCAGTTGGTTGTGGCGAAGATGCCGCTAACACTGGCTCAGAAAATCCTAGCGCTACAAATGAAGCCTTACAACCATCAGCAAGAGAAGCTAGCAAAACAGAAAGTATAGAGCAGCCTCTAAATCAGCCTGGAGCGGTTCCAGGAGCAGAAACTGAAGTCACAGATCCAACTGTTGAAACCAGCGCTCAAGAAAATCTAGACAAGAGCGATTTGTCAAAAGAAGTTGGCAAAAAGTTAAAGGAAAACCTACCAACCAGCAATTTGGAGATTAAAGATCAAGAAGGAGTTGTTACTGTTGGCGGTACAGTTACTTCTCAAGAAGAACTTCAACAAATTGAACCTTTGACTAAAGGGGTTAAAGGTGTCAAAGGCGTAAATGTAGAAGCAAATGTTGAGGGTGCTAATCCTGCTCCAGGTGCAGATGCTACCGGAGATGCAAATCCTCAGTAAATTTAACCGATTTTACTCAAAGTGTTGAGTCAAGGGTTGCCCATGAGATTTTTTTCTCCTACAAAATTCTCATTGGTGCCCTTAAAATTGTCTAGCGAACAGGACTTAGGGTTAGTTAAGTCCTGTTTTTTTGGTTGTTGAAATATCGCAATTTTGACTTATTACCTTGATACTTTTGACTTGCTGTCGTGCATTTTTAATGCTGTAGAGCTTACTAATCCTGCCATTTTACTTTTACAAAATAAGCTTTACGTCCCATGGCATCATACTTATGGGTAATATTTTCAACTCCAAGATTAAAAGGAATTGCAGTGGTAATATAACGTTGAAAGAAAGCACCTACATCGGGAGCAAGTTCGGTTGCCGTTGTTGTTGCTAAACCCAAACCGATTAATTGTTCAATAGGTCCTCGCGGTAACAATAAATGCATTCCCACAGCCAATCCTGCTGTTAATAACATTTCCACTGATGCATTTGTACCGCAGCGAGGATGTACGGCTAAATTCCATTCTCCATTGGTAAGGCGTTGGAGAGCAAGATTGACAGCGCGTCGCAGATCGCTGATGTTTACTTCCCCATAAAGATAAAAACCTTCTTCTGTGGATAAACCACTGTGAAGCTGATTATCAATTCCAATATTGTTGCAGCCAAATTTTTGAGTTATAGCTGAGGGCGATTCGCTTAAAACCCATACCGTAGCATGTTCTAAAGCGTGAACCTGACGCAGCATCAAAATTTCTTTTAACCCAGAAATAAACGATAGCCACGAGAGTAGATCCGTATCTTGCGTGGGAGAGGGTGATATCAAATCTAAATTAAAAAAATCAAAGGATAGGTCACTACCTTTGGTTAAAGCTGAGGTATTCATCGCAACATTGCTCCCCCACCTGAGTAGGCAACATATATTCCATTCTTAATGTAACCTTTCACCAAAGAAATTATTGCTAATTTTTGTTGATTATTAAACCAATATTAGGTAATTAGTAAATATTTATAAACTGTTTGCAACAATAATATGAGGATATTTTAATATTTATGAAAATAATAAATATTTAGCTAACTTGGCCAAAGCATCGAAATTGCTTAAAGTTTAAAGATGAGGCAATTTTTATCTCCTAAATAAATAAAAGTTGACGGGCACCCATAGGAATTTTTTTCTTCTAAAAAAATTCCTATGGGAACCCTTGACCCGTCCGTTGCTAGTCGGACGGGGTAGATTAGCTGCTAGTAGTAAGCGCGTAGACTAATACCCTGCAATTGCGCCTTAAAAGATAAGTTAAGCACCAAAAAGTGAAGCGTGAGGAGACGAACTAGCTGCAATCAATTGGGACTACAGAAAATAAGCGTCGCAATGCTGTTTAATCCTCCCGGTGAGGAATAGGACAACAATTAACATCATTTAAGCAGACCTTACCCCATTGCAATGCCCAACGGACAAGAGCAACTCGGTTTTCAGTTCCGGTCTTTGTAAGAATATTGCTGATATGGTTATCCACAGTACGCTTACTTATTTCCAGCTTTACTGCAATTTGTTGGTTAGTTAAGCCAGTGGCCACTAATTCGATAATTTGCAGTTCTCGGTCTGACAGACTAACAGGGGTCTGAGACTCGCCACCAGCCATTTTAAATTCCATCCTCCCGATTAATAGTAAATGTACTTAATTGCTCTTTCCCATTGTAGAGGATTGTATGAAAGGTAGGCGTTTCAACTGTTTAGTGCAATACGATTGTCTATATTTTTTTTATGATTCAGGTAGAGGGCTATACAGTATTTTTTATCAGTATTTATTTTAACTTTATAAAAAAAATAAAATTAGAGTTATCACTCTTGATAATATTGCTGTGCAAGAATAGATGACAACAATTAGAAGCGAATATTGATGTTGAATTGTATTAACGATTGCTTTAGGAGCGTTAAATATTAGTGTAGGTTTTATACAGAATTTACTTTTAAAAATCAAAAAAAGTCAGATGAAATGAGCAATCCCCGTGTTTTATGTTTGGGTGAAATATTATATGATATGCTTGCCGACCAACTAGGAAGAACCCTTGGAGAAGTTGAGTCATGGAGCAGCTATCCAGGTGGAGCACCAGCTAACGTTGCCTGTGCTTTAGTAAAGCTGGGAACAACATCCGCATTTATCGGCGCAGTCGGTGCAGACGAAGCTGGAAATAACTTACAGGCACTTTTACAAGAAATTGGAGTAGATACAACCGGCGTACAACGTCATCCCCAAGCCCCTACTCGTCAAGTTTTAGTCACGCGCAAACTAAATGGCGATCGCGTTTTTGCCGGATTCAAGGATTACGACACCAGCGAATTTGCCGATACTCGCCTCAAAGCTGGGGAATTACCGGAAGAATTATTTGCAGCAGCCGATCTTTTAGTCCTCGGAACTCTTGAATTAGCTTATCCCGAAAGTGGTGCAGCAGTTCACCGTGCTTTGGAATTAGCTTCTCAATATGACGTTAAGATATTACTCGATGTCAACTGGCGCGATGTATTTTGGACTAACCCCGATGCTGCTCCCGATACAATTCGTGAATTAATTAAAAAAGTAGATTTTCTCAAACTTACGAAAGAAGAGGCTGAGTTATTATTTGATACTCATGATGCTGGGGCAATTACTTATCGTCTCAACTCTGTAGAAGGGGTATTGCTCACAGATGGAGATAAAGGTTGTGCTTATTGTCTCGGTGAAAATGAAGATCGGCTTCCAGCTTTTTCCGTACCTGTAGTTGATACAACTGGTGCTGGTGATAGTTTTGTTGCTGGTTTTGTTCATCAACTCTTAAATTATGGCGTACAAAATTTAAGGGATGCCGAAGTAGTTAAAAGAATCATTGCTTATGCCAGTGCTGCGGGAGCTTTGACTACATTAAAACCCGGTGCGATCGCTTCTCAACCCACGGCTGAGGAAGTAGAAAGTTTTCTTGTGGAACATTCAATTTAGAAACCCACCCTTACCCTCCCCGCACACAGGGAGGGAACAAGATTGTAATGCAACGTTTTTATTTATTTATACTATTAACCTACATAAAAAAACCCATCAATTAAAAAGCTTATCAACTAAAACTTTACTTTTGGATAATTTTCTATTCAAATAAATAATTATAAATTTTACGTCATAGAAAATAATTTATGTCGTAATTGATAGAAAAAATTGGTGTTTTATAAATTGATTCATGGTTAGCATAATTTGAGATCGAAGAGCATTACAAATACACTTTACCTTGAGATAAAACTTCAAGATTACTGCTAACCTGCTTGGCTTTCCCGGCATTACCTACAAGCACAACACCATTGTGATTCTCATGGGTGCCCGTCAGCAACTGCTCAAAATCATCTGTAATCAGCCCAATTTGTGCCTGTGACCACAAACAACTATCAAGCAGGTATCAGTGTGTTGTGGGGCTATCTGACGAATGTGAGAGCTTCTAGGAAGCTCACTCCTGTATACTTTTCTTTGCGTGACGAGCACGAAAATATCGGGCGTTGCTGAATTCGAGCCTTAATAAGGCATTGCCATGCAATCTCTCTTCAAAGGTTTTGGTTATTCGACAAATAAATTTTAATGCACAAAAATATAGAGACGTTATGCCCAATAACGTCTCTTATAACTTAATCTGTTATTCTATAACCTAAGCTAAGACCACTTTATCATTGACAATTGTTCGCCGATAACAAAATGTAGCTCATTTTACTTGAATATTTTTGCTCTTTATGAAAATATAATCTTCGGTATCACTTGACACCTAAGACTAAAAAATCCCACTAATACACTTTCTGAGGCTCGATAGACCCACCGAGCCTTTTTTCTTGTGTTGATCATTTTAATATATTTATAAATATCTGAGTAGTATTAAGATACACAAATTTACAAATATAAATATAGTTGCTCAAATAAAGCATAAATCTTTTAACCTGGTTCACAATATCTCCTCGAGAATTAACTTATTTGCATCCTTAAAACGTTTAAGTAAATTTTGCATTTTTTGCAGCCACGGTAATTTATCCGCATCACCTCTACCGGAATGCCGTGCCGCATTTTCTCAATATTTTCCGGTGGATGAAAATCCTCAGCCTCCCCAAATTCCCAACAGCTGGGATTCCGCCAATTTTGTACCGATGGTAGTTTTACCGGAACCCGAAACGCCCATTAG
>JBCBQE010000452.1:0-5810 GCA_039820385.1 Cyanobacteria bacterium J06635_10 | reverse complement strand
ACGTCCCTCTCCTTAATAAGGAGAGGGATTGAGGGTGAGGTTTTATCTTATACATAAATTACGTAAGTTTCACAATATCAGGTTGGTGCGTGACACCACAACCCTTATTATTAGGTTAGAAAATCAGTCAGTGTACGAGCACCCTACAAGGAAAATGTGCCAGTTGCGGCCATTCCTATTATATTTAATTACACCTACTTACTACTACTCCCTCTATTATTAACTTCCCTCACCAAACAATCTAACTCTTGCTGCATTTCGGTGTAAACTAAATCGTAACAAGCATCAACATAATCGCGATTCTTCGCTACATCTTTACCATATTTGTCAAAAACAATCGGCTTGCAAATGCGAGTATGAATTTGCACGGGAAAAGGTATATTTGGTAAAGGTCCAATTGCTAAACCCCAAGGTAAACCTAAATATACCGGAAATACTATCGGATCTAAATCATATAACCAAGGTAAACCCCAATCATGCAATTGTTTCATTAATTCATGAATATCACCCAAAACAATTAAAGTATCGTGAGCACCTACCGATATCGCCGGAATTATGGGAACTTCGTGAATTAAAGCTAACTTGATAAAACTTTTATTACCGGCAAAATTAATCTGATGACGCTGACTGTGAAGACGAAATACATCAAACGCTCCTCCAGGATAAACCAAAACGCTAGCACCTTTCTCAAGAGCAGCACTCGCAGGTTTTGGATGAGCTGCGATCGCACCAGTTTTTTGAGCTAAATTAGCAATGGGGGGACTAACTTTCCAAACATAAGGATGCATTAAACCATATACCAAACGTTCGGTTCCATAACGGCGAAACCAATCGTACATCATCATCATCATATCAGGAGCCGCCAATCCGCCGTTGTGAGAACCAACCATCAGTACTTGTTCTTTGATGGGGATATGTTGCCAACCATCGGTTTCAACGCGAAAATAGTGGCGGTACAACCACTCCCAAATTGGCATAAATGATTCAATAAATTTAGGGTCTCGTTCTTCTAAAGACCAACCCGGTATAGATGTAATTTTTTGATTACTCATATGTTTTAATATATATTAATGCTCTCTACAAGCCAATAACTCAGCAGTAACCTTTAATGTTAGACACATAAAGAACGAGTAAACAGCCAGCAGCTTGGACTAAGCTAGCTTCAATATACCTTTATACAACGAAGCGAAATTTTCCTCTCCGTGTGGGTACCCTAATGATAAGCAGATCCGGCAAAATTAGGATAATAACATATGAAAGGTGTTTTCAGTCGGTGTATTACCAAATTTACAATTATACCCACATTATTAATACTACTTTTAAATAATACCGCCAAGGCTAATGACCCTGGAGCCTGTTTTATGATCACTGAAGCTGGCACAACCCTCGATTTAGGAAGCCTTTGCGGTATCACACCTGCCAAACCTGCGGATACAGGAATTTTTCGAGCTGCTATCAAACGCCGCAGCGGCCAAACTCCTGTGATAGATGTTACATTCAACGGCAACAAAACTTTTGAGATGATTGTCGATACGGGTGCTAGCGGTACTTTAATTACTCAAACAATGGCAAACGCTTTACAACTCGAGCCTTCTGGTTCCCTTCAAGCCAGTATTGCCGATGGTTCAATTATAAAATTAGAGACTGGCCAAGTAAAATCTATTGGTGTCGGTGGAGCTATGGTTAACAACGTTGAAGTAGCAATTGCTCCTAATGCAAAAATCGGACTTTTAGGACATGATTTTTTCGGTAACTATGACGTGAAAATCGGAGAAAACATGGTTGAATTTCACCGTCGCAATAAAAAAGCTAATAATTAGGTTCGTAGTTGTGCTGTCTTCACTCTTCATCAAAAAATATGCTAAAGCATTACTACAAACCTAATATCTCAAAGAAACGCATCTAAACTTGGTACATTTACCCAATTAGAAGTTTCATTAGATTCATGAGACATATCCATCAATAACTGAGAATAAACTCCTTCCCTTAAAGAAGGTGTTATAGATTCTCCGCTGTCAATCGCTGCCACCCATTGATCTACCACTCTTAGAAATCCAGAAATACGTCCATCTGCGTAGTTATTAGGAAACATTAATCGATTGGGAATTTCAATTTCTGCAAGTTGTTTACCTGCTTTCGCACCCCATACGCGAAATCCATGTACGTAATCTTTTTGATTTTCACTGGCTAATATTAATGTTCCCTCATCTCCATAAACTTCTATTCCATGAGTACGCGGTGCATAGATTACCGCACTAATAGAAACTTGACAAGGTGTTCCATCGGCTAATTCCAACATTAGCATACAGGTATCATCTGTATTGACCGATTTTAATTCCCCAGTTGCGGAATCTTCTCTATGAGTAATTGCAGTTGTAAAATGAGCGTTAACTCGGCGTACTTCTCCAAATAACCAGTGAATATAATCGAAGGTGTGGGAACCCAGGGAACCCAAAGCGCCACCTCCTTTATCTTTCTGAGAATACCAATTCCAAGCACGTTTGGGGTTAGCACGGGAAGAGCCAAACCAATTAATTGTAATCAAACGCTTATTACCAACATATCCCCTCGCCAGCAATTCGCAAAACAACAACCATCCAGGTACAAAGCGAAATTCAAAGTCTACAGTAGCAACAAGATTTTTTTCTTTGGCTAAATAGTAGAGTTCTTTAGCTTCTGTGGCGTTTAAAGTAACTGGTTTCTCTAATAATAAATGCTTCCCGGCTTGCAATACTTGTTTTGCCATTTCATAATGGAGAAATGGTGGTGTTGATACGGTGACTGCTTGCACCTGCGGTAACTCCAGGATATCTGTAAGGCTCGAGCAAGCGTGAGGGATATTATTAGATTGGGCAATTTCTTTAGCTTTATCCAAGTCTCGATTGTAAACAGCGACTACTTGAGTACGGTTATGAGCTTGCAATCCAGGAATATGGACTTTTTTACCAAATCCAGTGCCGATTACAGCTACGCCAATTTCACCCTGTTGATTTTTTAATGCAGCAGTCATTTCAGTTATCAATTATCAGTTATCAATTATCAATTATCCACTTTGCGGAAGTCGAGAGAACATTCGGAAGGTGGAAAATATTTTTTTTGCAATCGGGCAGCCTGTACCGGGTGGCTCCTATCCATTTTAATATAAAGGTGATAAAAATAAATTTTTCCCGGATAAGTCTTAATTTTAAATTTACCAAAAATCTTCGGGAGATTATCGGTAGTTTTGCTAATTTTTAATATTATCTACTGGCTGCCTTTCACTTGTAGGGGAGGCAAAATTCGGTGTAGATTTACGAACCGAATTATTGCCGTTGCTCGTACACTCACTAATTTTTAACGTAATAATAAGACAATCAGTATACGGCACCAACCAGGATCTTGTGAAAATTGCGTAAGTCCTAATATTATCTAAAATAGATGTAGTTGTAAACAGAACTGTAAAAATGAAGTAAAGCAAGCATTCATCCGGAATTGATATAAAATATTACTTTCGATCCAGATCTAATTCTTGAACTGAATTAATACAAATTTGTTGTAAAATCGGATAACTAGCTTTAGCTAATAAACACATTGATAAACACCACAAAAATATAATTATTACAGATGTAAAAACTGATTTAACTTTAGCTTCAGGATTATATTTTATAGTTTTTTTATTGACATATTGCCTAAACTCTGGTTTAAGTGGATAAACATTATAGTTGTTGTTTTGCAGTGGCTTTTTAAATTTGTTTTTATAATTCTTATTTCTTAATTGTTCATAATTTGTCATTAAGTAGATTTTTTTTTCATGTAATTTCATATTTTATTTATCCTGGTTTATTCATGTCAGTATTAAATGTTGTGGGTTCTACCCACAATATTTAATCGGTTGATATTAAAGAGAACTTACAATTTACCGGGAATCAAATTATGACAATTTTGCTAACAAATTTTCATTAGACTTCTTTACTTTTGATATCCAACTTTTATAAGAACGAAAAATTTCTGAATATCGAACAGTAGGTTGAGATAAACATTCAAATATTGGAGGTAAGAAATACTGAGGAAACAATTTGTGAAGAACTTTATTAACGCCTTGTCTAATGCCGAATTCAATAAATAATTTTGGAGACAAGGGGGGAACATAACTACTCAATTCCACCACAGCATCAGCATCAGCCTTGCGACGAATTGTAAACTGTTCAATCGCTTCTGCCCAATTATCGCTATACTCATCCAATAGATTATTTAAGATCCACACATCTTCCAAAGCACTATTACAACCTTGTCCTAATGCTGGGGATACTGCATGAGCGGCATCTCCGATTAATAAGGCATTCTCACCTAGATGATAGCTCGAGCAGCGAACTGTAGTAACTCGCGATACAGGATTATTTACAAATGCTTCCGTTGCCTCTGTACTCATAAATTCCTTGAGTTGCGGGCAATTTTGTTGAAAATAATTTAACGCTTCTTCCACACTCGAAATATTTGCAATGGAATTTTTTTTGTAAATAAAGCGAATCACACCGTTCAGACTACCATCTGTTCCTTCGATCAACATGATGCGAGTATAATCATCTATTTTATTCCAAAAGTGGAATTTACCCCCAACTCCATCCCAGTGGTTTTTATTGTCTGACGCGGAAATAAAAATCGTTTTATAAGCAGTCGGAACATATTCTTGGGAACACTCAAAAGAGTCTGATAAACCTGCAAATATTCCTCTAACTACAGAAGATGCTCCATCGGCACCAATTAACAAATCGCAATCAATATTAAAATCCGTTTCAGTTTCAAGGTTACGAAACTTAATGCTTTTAATTGCAAAATCGCCATTATCGACATTGCTAGGTTCTACCACACCATCGCATTTGCAGTTAAAGTTAATTTTAAGTTCCGGGCTATGGTATTTGCTTGTTAGTTGTTCGAGGAGTACTTTAACTAAATCGGTGCGATCGATACAAAATAAAGGTTTAGATCTGGGTATCACCTTTGTTTTACCATTTTTCTGGTGACTAACCATATTTGTGACAGTTGTACTTGCCTCTTTGACAGCTTCATCCAATCTGGGAATTTGTCTCAAGGCATTATATCCCCTTTCGTTGAGTGCGATGGGGAATGTTCTAGAATTAGCATAAGAGACAATGCGGGGATCAGCACGACGCTCGTATATCTCAACATGATATTGGCGATCGCGGCTTAATAAGTAATCAGCTAAAAGCAATCCACATGGCCCAGCACCAACAATTACAACTTTTTTGAGCATTTGGTTATTACTCCAGTCATTAGACACAGTTTGACCCTATATATTCCATGGGTGAAGCTTTTGCCGGCTTTATGCAGTTTAAATCAAATTTTTCTGGAGATGAACCCCTTTGAATCAAGACTTAATATAATCATCAGGGTGCACCATAATACAAGCCAAAATCCCAAGTATCGAAATATTTAAATATTTATCGCCAATTATTCAAAGTTCGATCCACGGATATTGCCACAACTGCATAAGTGAGTTTGAGGGTTACCTATATAAACAAGTGATATTTACCCTGTTGAAAAATATGGTGCAACTTGGATACGATAATTACCAAATACAAGTAAACAATTTTACGATCGTAGAGGTCTTGTATAAAAGAGTAATTGAACAAATTGCTATTAGAAGCATCTATCAAAAGTAATAAAATAAAGATAATACAAAACATGAACTATTTAGATTGTGGAACTAAATATCATGTACAAAAAATAAAGTTGTATCCTACAAAAAATATTAATCATGAAAAATCTAGAAAATCCCTTCTCTATTGCATGGTCAAAATTAGCTGCTTTAA
>JBCBQE010000451.1:0-5811 GCA_039820385.1 Cyanobacteria bacterium J06635_10 | reverse complement strand
ATAAAATTAAAGGAAGATAACATAATTAGCTATCAACAATACATAGAAGGTCGTCATCGCTATAATCGTGCAGCGTCCAGAATTAATGGATTAATTACACAAATAATTATTTCGATACAAGCTAAGTCTAAAATTACTAATACTAAACTTTTCCAAGACCAAGTTATTGAAGCTTTTAGAGATTCTACTAAATTTCAAAATTATGTTGAAACGATATCTAAACCCTCTGATACAAAAGGAGGAGTAGGAACTGCTATTGTGGATGTATTAGAAAAAATTAGCCCTGATAACTTGATTAATAAACTCATACCAGAAATCAGTAAAGCCGCAACAGCAGCAAGAAAAGCCAACTCCCAGCAAAGAGCAATTATCGTATGCGAACTTAAGTCTTTATTGCTTCCAGATTTTGATGATGTGGAGGCTAATAATGTGGAGGCTAATAAGTTGAATAGATATCCTGATGATAAATGTGCAAAATTGATTGAGAAAAAAGATTTTACACCAGAACCAGATAATCAGAATCCAAGTTAATTATAAACCGCTATAATCACAATCCATTCCCAATCAAAATAAACGGTGCCCAATAGTAGGGATGTTCAATATTACCGCTAAATTGCTTCTGCTCTGAGGTGACACTCTCGATAACAATACCCGCACGCTTACCGCTAACAGAGTCATAGTCATCGGTAATCAGGGCTATTTGTGCTTGTCGCAAGGCTTCGGCTTTGGTCATTTTCCCTTGCTTTAAAGCATTATAGAATCCATTCATTAATACTTGCGTTCCGCCGTCAGATACTTTCCATAAGGATGCTGGTTTGAGAATAACCAGTTTTTCATCACTTCCGCGCACATTACGCAAATAATCTTCTAATTCTTGGACTTTTAATAAGTCTAATACTTGCTGTGCTTCTAATATTCTGTCTTGTTGGATGAGTAAGTCAGCGAGAATACGATAAATAGGAGCAACTTGTTTTTTGTAAGATTCTTGTACTGGTTTGGGAAGAAACCGTAATGTGTTACCAGTTTCCTCAAACTTGCTAACTGACTGTTTAAAAAAAACAATTGCTAGTTCGGGCTGTTTTTGTTTTTTAAACAAGTCACCAATACTTGCTAAATTAAGCTAAGATTTACCACTTTTCATGCATAAATGGGGAGTCAATGTTAGACACGGTTGATTTGCGATCGCGAAGCGCATGCCCTTCGGGCTTATCGCTTATTGGTTCGATGTCGATTGAGCGCAAGTCTGAGGTATTGAATTTAATTGCTAATTCCTTAGTAGAAAATCAAGCGAAAACTGAATCTGCTTCATTAATACAAGCAGTATAGATAGTTAGGGTTAACTATTGTTTTTAATTATCATTTTATACTGCATCGGCCCAAAAGGAAGTAATAGCAGGAGCAAACACCGATGTATCTTCACTGCTAGTAGGTTGTGCAAAATACTTAGCACGATTAGCGATACCTTCGGTGAGCTTCGCTTAACGACAAAATTCTATCAGTATCCCTGACATACAACGGCTGCGGTATCCACACTGACAAGGGGAAAACCCAGAACAGAAGCACAAACATGTGCTGCAAGAGTTTTACCAGTTCCGGGTAAACAATGGTTTTTCAATAGCTTCAGCTAACATATTCTGCCAAGAAGGATACTTTTGTAAAAGCAACGAAATTTCATTACTCCAATTTGTCTGTAGTGTTTGCATTTTTTTACTTTTTAAATTCTGCCGTCTGGAATAAAAAGCTGATTTTCTTGCTTACCCCCTTACCTCCTCAAAACACACTCGCAAGCTCTTGAGGAGAAGTTAAAGTTCCGGGTTTTTCGGGTAATGAAAATAATTTTTCTGCCAATTGAACTCTTTCTGAAAACTGATTAGAACGCTGAGAATCACTTACCTTTACAGAATCCCGCACTGAATCAATCTTTCTCGCACCAAGTCCCATTTATCTTCTGACCAATTCATCTGTTGGATATCAGTTAAAGGAACCTTTATTTTTTGCAATAGGGGAACATAAGCTTCCGTACCCCTCTGGGGCAATTGCAATTTCATCAATAAAAGATGAGCCATTTAATTATTTATATTCATTAATAATTTGTAGATGAGTCAATCTTGCGTTTTCAAGATTTCCTTGTCGAAGAGCTTCTAGAGCATCAGCACTTTTTAAATATGTCCAGAATTTAAAAGCACTTTCATCTTGGGTCTTAACGTCAACCAAGTTTATACCAATTTTATGAAACGACCTCTCTCGAAGTGAACGATACTCTAGAGATAAGCCCAGAATATCGTATACTTGTCCTAAAGACTTTAAAATACCTGATGCTGTATTCCAGTCATTTTTACTTAGCGCAAGTCTAAAATATTGTAATAAATTTGGCTCTTCAAGCATCAAAATAGTAATTGCTTTTTCTGCATATCCTAGGTCTTGTATATCATGAGCAACAGCTATTATTAAGTAAAAGATAAGTAATTTATTTTCTAGTTGACTAACTACATCAGCATTATAATTTTGAGAAAATTTCTGACGTAAATACCAAGGTAAAGTCGGATAGAGCCTGAAAATACCTTCACCAATATCTTCTAAAATTCCAGCTTTGGCTGTCTCATTCAGAATTTCTTGCCAATCTTTTATCTCGAAATATGTCCCAAATATACTTTGGTATGTTTTTCCAAACCCAACCAAATTGTCAAAACCAAATTCTTGAGAAAAATTAGATAATGTATGGACATTTACTATCTTGCAAAATAATCCCAAAAAAGGTAGATGTTTCTTTGCCTTTTCAGACAATCTACTGAAAGAATAATCCAACGAAGCAACCAAAGACTTATCCCTTTCCCTTTCAACTTCAGGTTTTTTTTCCAAACTATCCAACCCTTGACGCAACGCTTCAATTACTTGCATTGGTGTCTGCGTGTGCAAATGGGGCAAAACCACCCGCAGCGATAATGGATGTTCCCCTACCAATTTCAACAAATCTAAATACTCTTCTGACAGGTTTTTCATCTCCACACCTACCGTTTGCAAAATCTTCGCTGCAAACTCCTGGGTATCAATTGGGGATAATCCCTGCAAGTTTACTAAACTATATCCACAATCGAGCCAAACTTCTTCACGACGACTGGTAATTAACACCCAAGTTTCCCCACCGCGTAATTCTTTAAGAAACTGCTTTAAATCATTCCGCTCATGCTCACTCAGTAAAGGCTCATTCCCATGTGGAAATCCTGCTACTGGTTCAAAATTATCCCAAATTAACAAACAGGACTTTTGTTTTAAATAATTCAGTACTGCCTTTTGTTGTTGTTCTGCTGCATATTGGAAAAATTTATCTCCCCAAATAGCCCTTCCGACTTCGTTCACTACCCGACTCAGTGATGCACCAGACTCAAAGGAAATAAAGAAGAAGTGCGATCGCGTAGCGGCTTTTTCGGAGCATCGCCCCTGAGTTTCCTCCAACCATCGTGCGAATCCTACGGTTAATTCAGTTTTCCCAACTCCACCCATACCTTGTAATAAAACGATATTATTTTGGCGAAACGCCCGTTCTAAGCCTAAAATATCGTAATCTCGCCCAATAAAACCATAGCGCCCTTGTTCTGGGAAACCTACCAAATTACTAACGGTTTCTTCTAGAAAGTTATCAATATCAAGAATATCTTCTGTAGTATTATTAGCAGGCACAAATGGCGTGTAAGTTTCCTGCTGGTATAAAACCGGAACCATCCAGTCAGCCAAAGGTAAATCACCTTTTGAGGTGGAGCTGGGACGCAGGCGTTGATTGACAACCTGCCGACGCGCCGCTGCTACGGCATTTGATACATCGGTTCCCACTACCAATTGCTGATAAAACCGCCCAATAAAATGTTTTGCGGCTTCCACCTGCACGTTATAAGCCATTGCTACCACACTCTTTGCTCCCAACGAAACTAAGCGCGTTGCTACAGAAGAAAAACTACCTTCTCCTTCCTGTGCAGATTTGCAAGCATTCAATACAAAAATCGGTACGCGGCAATCGTTTAAGCTTTGAGCAATTTGGGCAGCAATAACAATTTGTGGTGAGCCATCAATATTTTCAAATACCAAGACACCCTGTCCTTTACTACCAAAGGAATGTTGAAATCCAGCACTATCTGCGTCAAAGTTACCATGTCCGTCAAAATGTACTATGTGATAAAAACCTTTGTGGGCATTGAGTTCCCGCTCAAATTGCTCAAAACTGGGTGGACGCAAAACTTTAAGGTTGATGTACTTTTGAATGGGTTTAAGTGCCTCTAACATTGGACGAGCAATAGTTTTGAAAGCTACATCTTTTTCACCATAGGGACGGGCAATTACCAACAAAATATTTAATTTATCCTGGGATAATTGTCCCATTTCAGCCCGTACTGCATGACCGCTCAAACTGCGATACATCCCAGCCAAAGAAGGTGCGAGAAATTGATAATCCGGCGAATACAGTAATTCCCAAGGCAAATTTAGCACTGTGGGGTCATCGGAAGAAATATTAATTTCGCAATTATCTAACCCTTCTCTGGTGGCTTCTTGGAAAAAATCCCAAGCTTTTGTTGTGCGAGGAAACACCAATTTAAATAGTTGCTCTCCCCATTCTTGGAACTTCTGCTCAATTTTCTTAGCTTTATCAAGGAATATACCGTAAGGAAAGTCTAAAAACTGTTCCAAATACCAGCGTAAATCTTTTAATGTTTCTTCGTCAAAGGGATGTTCAAAAAGTACAGGGGGTGCAGAGCGTGGAGCAGATAACCCTCGTTGCCAAGAAAGTTGGATATTATCGTCTTGATGAGTTATCCGCAACCAATTTCTTGCCATATTTACCCCCTAGAAAATTATCTTGATTCTGCTAAATTCAGTGATTCACGTAGGAAGGGAGCGATTCCGGATACAATTAAATAAATAATGCCTGTAACTATATAGTTTGTAGGACAGTTTTAAATACTACTGTTCTTTTTCGCGTATTATTATTGCCCAGCTTTATTAAGTAGTTCTTCCATTCCACGTATACCTAAAATTAAAAAACGGTCTTGTAAGCTAATTGCACGTTGAATTAGCTGCGGGTTATCCCCTTCATCAGCTTCTCGTAAAATTTCGTTCAATGCTGCAATTAATGGCTCCGTGGTCTGTTAATAGAATGCTTCCACTTCCTTGCTCAATTAATTTGATTATTTTAGATAATTCGGAACGATAAATTGTTTCACCATCTACAGTTCGTAACCAATTTCGTCCAATACTTGAAGACTGCTTGAATGTAGCGAGGATTTCCGCTTCACTGCGTTTGGGTATTGGAGTTAATCCGTGTGTGATTATAGCCTTACCTTGTACTAGCTTAATCGTTTCCCCGTAATTACTAATCTGTGGGGTTTGGGGAATTTTTGTTTGCTTGTAGTGTGCTTGTAGCTTTTTGTCTACCGAAACTGCTAAAGTTCTATTAGTCGCCCACTCATTTACTAGAGTTGCGTAGGGGTCAAGTCCCGCAAGAAGCGCACTAGTAAGTATTCCATGCTTACCACCTTTGTGCTGAATGGCTAATTCATAATCACGGGATGCAGCAATCAAACAGCGGTCGTATCCCGAACTTTGTGTCAGTTGAGTATTTGTAAAATTCAGTAATTCTCCACTGAAGCAACAATCTAACCAAATAATCTGCTGTTTTACTTGGCTTTGCTGTAGAATGTCCCATAAATCTGCCAGAGCAAAACCCCATTGATTCTTGCGAGGAGATACATCACTCGTTGCTAAAAAACCCTTTGTTGATTTTCCCAAAGATTTTCGTAGTCCATGCCCAGCGAAGAAAAGTAA
>JBCBQE010000450.1:0-5813 GCA_039820385.1 Cyanobacteria bacterium J06635_10 | reverse complement strand
TAGACAATTAATAAAACTCGCAGTTGGTGTGGTACGCTGCTAGTTGCGATTTTCTGCTACTAGCAGCGTACTACACCCTACAAGTTATTAATAGGTTAGTTGCAGCCACTCTAAATTAATTTTATACAACCTGAGTAAATCCAAGCAATGCAGACAAACTACGACATAATTATTATCGGAACTGGGGCTGGAGGTGGAACTCTAGCCTATGCTCTGGCAGCAACTGGTAAAAGTATTTTATTACTGGAAAGAGGAGACTATATCCCAAGAGAAAAGCAAAATTGGAACCCTGAGAATATCTATATAGATGGACTTTACCGTACAGACGAGCGTTGGTTAAATCCTCAAGGAAATAAGTTTCAACCAACTCTTTACCATCGAGTCGGGGGTAGTACGAAGGTTTACGGTGCGGCTTTGTTGCGAATGCGACCATCGGATTTCGATGAATTACATTTTCCTGGCGGTATCTCTCCTGCTTGGTCTTTAAAGTACGAAGACTTTGAACCTTATTATACCCAGGCTGAAAGAATCTATAGAGTGCATGGCAATAGAGGAGAAGATCCGACCGAACCCTCTGCAACAGTGGATTATCCTCATCGAGCATTGCCTCACGAACCGCGAATTCAGCAAGTAGCCGATAAGCTGAATAAACTAGGTCTGCATCCATTTTCTTTACCGATGGGGATTAAACGAGATGTGAATAACCTCCAAGAAAGTCCTTGTATCAGATGCGATACTTGTGATGGCTATCCTTGTTTATTAAATGCTAAAGCTGATGCTCAAACTTGCTGTGTAGATCCAGCCCTTAAGTATGAAAATGTGACTTTACTTACTAAGGCCGATGTACAGCGTTTAATTACAGATGACGATGGTAAACAAGTAACAGGCGTTGAAGTTCTACTTTCAGGGAAAAAAGAATATCTTTCGGCCCAAATTGTAGTAGTAGCTTGTGGGGCAATCAATTCTGCTGCATTACTTTTAGGTTCTGCTAACAGTAAACATCCTAATGGTTTAGCTAATTCTTCGGGAATGGTAGGACGTAATTTGATGAAGCATAATGTTACTAAGCTTCATGCTATTTCCCAAGAACTAAATGAAACCGTATTTCAAAAAACTCTAGCAGTTAATGATTTTTACTTTGACACTCCACAAGACTCTCACCCGTTAGGGCACGTTCATTTAATGGGTAAGCATAAATGGCAAACTATGCGACCAGATTTTCCCAGTTGGATACCGCAGAGGGTATTAAAATTTTTGGCACATCGCTCTGTTGACTGGTGGGCACAAAGTGAGGATTTACCCAGCTTGAGTAATGCTGTAGAGCTTGATTCTCAAGGAAGAATTAAAGTTAACTATCAACCCAACAATCAACAAACACATACTGTTTTAAAACAAAGGTTTAAGCATGTTCTTAAACAAGCTGGGTTCCCATTAATTTTAGAAGTACCAATACCTTTGAAAATTATGAATCACCAAGTGGGGACTTGTAAATTTGGTACTAACCCTAAAAACAGTGTATTAGACTTAAATTGCCGTACTCACGATGTAGATAATTTGTATGTAGTGGATTCTAGTTTCTTCCCTTCAATTTCTGCCGTTAATCCGACTCTAACTATTGCTGCGAATGCTCTGCGAGTTGCCGAACACCTTAAAGAAAGATTAAATGATAGCTCCAAAGAATTTGCGACAATTGGTAATACAGATTCTAAGAAATATAACTAAGAATCATATTTTCTAATTCGTCTATCATATATGGTTTCTTGACATATTCATGGAAACCTGCGGCTTCGATTCGTTGCCTATCTTCCTTCATTGCTAAAGCAGTTAACGCTATGACTGGGATGTGAGCAGTGGCAGAGTCTTGTTGAAGATTGATAAAAACTTCAAATCCATTTAAATCGGGTAACATTATGTCTAATAAAATTATATTTGGCTGATATTTTTTGGCGATCGCTAATACATTACTACCTTGACTTACCCCAATAAAGCGACAGTTGAGAGTTTCAGCCATATAATCAATTAGTAATAGATTATCCTCGTTATCTTCAACTGCTAGGATTAGTGGTTTCTGGGCATTTTCTTGCTGGCTATCCGACGGCAACATAAGTTCCATAATTGACTTTAATAAGTTAAATTTGGATAGCCAGAATTAAAACCACAGGATTCAATATCTTTTTGAGCGGTAGTTTTATTTGTGACTAAGAAAAGGTATGAGTTCAAAACTTAATAGCTACCAAGTCTATCAAATTCTTAGTTTGTTATAAAATCAAAGAAAGAATTTGCCGAGCTGATAGAAAGAAGAACTAATTTACTATTATACACAAAAAAATGTTTTCCCAAGCTTACTTGAAAATGGCACTCTTTTATGGTATCTACAGGAGAAAATAGTAGTATTTTAGTTTTCTAGGGTGCAAGGCTAATTTTGTGAAGTCCAATTTTGATTGCCAATTATCTGAGAATATTTTCAATCAAATCAACCAAAATAAGCAATTTTTAATGGATATTACATAGTAATTATTATTTATACAAGTATTTATCATTACATTGTAACCAGATATCGCTTTTTCGCGTTGCTCTAGTTTTCCATTAGTTTATCTTGATTTTGGTTTGTGCTTTCTAAGTCTACAGTTGGTTGCTTTATATACAATAAATTTTGTATTGGAAAAGTCAATTTGGAGGGGCAGGGTATTAATTCCACAACAGTTTTAGTTATACCAATTCTGTATGAGGCTGCGCTAAATCGCTCTCAGCCTAAAAGGCTGGAGCTACACAGAAGAAGCCCACCTGCGTGGACTAAATTAAGCGCATCTTTATAAAGAAATGGTATTACAAAGTGCTGTCTATAGATATAAACGAAGCCATATGAAAGAAACTTGCTAATTACAAAAGGAATGAAACATCTATCTTAAGTATTATTATTACCAACAATTTGATGATTTTATTATCTCTCAAAATTATTCCACAGGGAGTATTAAAATCCCTAGACAATGTAGTCAATTGATAGAGTGTTTATCAAAAATTAATTACTAATATATATATATAGTTGTTTGATGAATAAATCAAATAATTAAAAGTTTAGCAAAAAGGACATAATTATGAGTACTGAAGATCGTGCAAAAGCTGTAGCTAGCAATATTGAAGGTAAAGCACAAGAAGCTATGGGTGAAGTTACCGGTAACCCAGAAGATAAAGCAGAAGGAAAAGCAAAGCAGGCTGAATCAAAGGTTCGTCATGGTGTTGAAAATGCAAAAGACGAAGTTAAGAAAGCAGTTGACTAAATTGATTTTAGTTGGTTGATTGGTTAGTTGAGTTACCGTTTGTTGAGATAAAGAAATCCGGCTTGAATAGGTCGGATTTTTTACTAATTGTGGAGATGTTTATTTATACAGCAGTTTGGAAGTTGCAAGAAAATACCCCTCCCCAACCCGGAGCGCAAGCGGGGAGGGTGCCCCTTTCCGGGGCGGGTGGGGTGTACATCCGCTTAACTTGCAATACGCTGTATCTATAACCTCACCTCTATTCCCCTCTCCGATAGTTTGGAAAGGGGTGCATTTAAGTGTGGTGAAGTTGTTTAGGCAGCATCATAAATCGGCAATTTAATTGTAAATAAACTACCTTTACCCAACTCAGAAGAAACGCCGATTGTACCTTGATGGGATTCAATAATACAACGGGATAAATATAAACCTAAACCACTACCAGAACGTTTATTTTTCCCTTGACGAAACCGTTCAAATAATCGCTTTTGTTCTTCAGGAGAAATTCCGGTACCAGTATCTTCGATTTCAATTGCTGCACCGTCAGCAGCTACTTTTAAACATAGACAAACAGAACCTTTATCGGTAAATTTGATCGCATTACCAATAAGATTAGTAAAAACTCGCCTTAACTCAATACGATCGCCCCATGTCTCCACCGGGTTTTCTCCAGTCACATCAAAGTTTAAAGATAATCCTTTCCCTTGAGCTAGTGGAGTTAACTCCTGTGTCACGCTCCGTAATAGATTGTGTAAATCGCATTTGCTAAAGTTGAAAGTTTTGCATTCAGCTTCAAATTTATAGACTTCTAGCATATTCTGTACCATTGCTAGTAAGTCGCGGTTGCTATCAATCATATTATCCATGATTTCGTGCAACTCGGGGGTGACATTAAAAAATTGTCCCTCAATCATTAACTGCAAAATGCGATTCGATGCAGCTAAAGGAATTTTCAAATCGTGAGCAAATCGCGAAACAAAATCTTGTCTTAATTGTGCCATGCGATCGCGCTCGTCAATACTATGTTTTAGTCGTAGTAAAGAGCGCACTCGGGCTTGTAACTCATCGGGATTAACCGGTTTGCGAATAAAATCATCCGCACCAGCATCAAGCCCTTCAACTACATTAGATTCATCATAGGCTGTCACTAATAATATTGGAATAAATGGTAATGCAGAATTTTGACGAATTCGCCGAGTAAATTCGTAGCCATCCATTTCTGGCATCATCACATCTAATAATATTAAATCTGGTGGAGATTCTTCAACTATTGCCAGAGCTTTTGTACTATCTTCTTGTAGAGTAATTTCGTATCCATCTTCTTCTAAAATAACTTCGACGGCAAGTAAATTGTCATACACATCATCGACAGCTAAAATTTTATCTTTTTTATTTGCTATGGTATTAATCATCGTAAACAACGTGGTAATTCTAACTTAAACTCTGAACCTTCTCCTAACTCACTTTCCACAGATATTGAACCTTTCATCATTTTCATTAATGAATCTGTAATTGCTAAACCCAATCCCGTACCTGAATGTCGTCTTGAGTGAGTTTGATTTGCTTGCCTAAATGGTTCAAATATATGATCTAATTTCTCCGATTCAATGCCAATGCCAGTATCGCAGACAGAAATCGTTATTGTTTCGTCAGAAATTTCATTTATCATCACATCCACTTTACCAGCATCAGTAAACTTAATTGCGTTGGAAAGTAAGTTGACAATTACTTGTCTTAATCTGGTGCGATCGTGATATAAAATAGGATTTAGTAAATTTATACAAGTATTTATTGTTAAATTTTTACGCTCTGCTAATATACGCAATTCATCTACCGAAATTTTCACTAACTGAGCAAGATCAAATTCTTCTGGAACTAATTGTAATCCCCCAGCTTCGATTTTTGATAAATCGAGAATATCATTAATCAATTCTAATAAATTTTTTCCATTATTCAAAATCCGCTCTACCATATCAGCTTCCGAATTGGAGAGTTTTCCCTTGGTTTTCCGCAAAATCATTTGTGAAAAAACCATTATTGCATTAAGCGGAGTTCGCAAATCATGGGACATTGTTGCTAAAAAACGAGATTTTAATTCTGATGCTTCTAATAATTTGAGATTTTGTTGATGAATTTGTTGCTGTTTTTCTTCTAATTCTTTATTTTGACGTTTAAGCTGCTCGTTACTTTCAAATATTTGTTGATTAAATAACTCTATTTGCCTTTCAGCTTCATACATTCGTATGACATTCTGCAAAGTCTTACCCAATAAATGGGGACTAATTCTAGACTTATTAATATAGTCAGATGCCCCAGCTTTCATAACTTCTACAGCAATTTGTTCGTCTCCTTGTCCAGTTAATACTACCAAAGGTATTTTATTCCCAGAATCGCGTACTTCTTTAACTACAGCTAAACCATCTTTTCCGGTTAAACGATAGTCAAGAAAAACACAATCAAATTGATTATTTTCTAAATCAATTATTGCTTCATCATAATTAGTAGCCTCCGATACATCCACACAAACTTCTATTTTACTCAGGGCGCGACAAACTG
>JBCBQE010000449.1:0-5816 GCA_039820385.1 Cyanobacteria bacterium J06635_10 | reverse complement strand
AAGTGCGATTTTGATTCGTACCGATTGGGTTTGGGCTAGACGTATTCACTTTAGTACAAATATTGCTTTATTTCTTGTATTTGTCTGGGTATCCCTAAGTGGCTGGAGTGTGGTACAAAAGTATTTATCTTAATCAGTTATCAATTATCAATTATCAATTATCAGTTGTGAAGTAAAAAACTTTTTTTCCCAGAATTGGCAAAATTTTGGGAGAATATGCTCAATTTGTAACAGATTGTTGTTAATTGTTAATTGTTAATTGTTAATTGATAATTGTTAATTGTTTATGGATTCTACTATTTTTCGCCTATCTCCTTTAATTAGGATTACGCTGTTAAGTTTGTATTTAGCGCTAACTTTGCCGTTACCTTTCCTTGCGGATGTAACTAATGCACCCGTAGCACCTGCATTACTTTGGCTAGGTATTGGCTTGGGTTTTGTAATTTTATATGCGGTTTTAACCGAACGGGTGATTTTAAGTGAAAAGGGAATTAAGGTTGCTTATGCTACTTGGGTCCCTGAGTTTTTTCGTAAAGGTTGGTCTTTACCTTGGTCTGAGGTACAACAGTTAAAGCCACGTACTACGGGACAAGGCGGTATAGTTTACTATTTTCTGAGCAAAGACGAGAAAGCTTATTTACTGCCAATGCGTGTAGCAGGGTTTGCCCGTTTGGTAAGAACTGTACAAGAAAAAACCGGCATTGACACTACCGATGTCTATCCTTTAGCACAGCCCTGGATGTATTTAATTCTGCTAATGTTTACTTTGCTGATGTTTTTGGTTGATGGTTGGACAATTTTGACTGCGATTAGTGGTTAGTTGTTGGTTGTTAGTTGTTAACAGCTAGGATTGAGGAGTGAGTTTTGATCTTGGAATTGTGTTAACAATTAGCAGTGACGGGTACCCATGAGAATTTTCTTCTCCAAAAAAAAATCTCATGGGAACCCTTGAGCAGTTAATAGTTATTAATATTGAATTTATAATTCTTAACAACTAACTCCTAACTCTTAACTCTTAACTCTTAACTTCTAACTTTCCCCCATCTCTATCCGAGAAATTCAAGAAACTGCTCGGGTACTAATCTGAGGTTGCCAGATTT
Source organism: Cyanobacteria bacterium J06635_10 (assembly GCA_039820385.1). Lineage (GTDB taxonomy): Bacteria > Cyanobacteriota > Cyanobacteriia > Cyanobacteriales > Nostocaceae > Rivularia. The sequence continues at coordinate 4,716 of JBCBQE010000449.1, read as the reverse complement.
CACGCTTTCAATATCTATCCAAAGGGCTGTTTTTTGTCGTTCGCCTTCGTTGAATGTGATTTTTTCTTGTTGGTAAAATTTGGGGTTTACTAAGTCGCATTCGTAAAGTTGAATGATTTCGTGACCTGATTTTCCTTGGAAGGTAAATATATTTTCTAAGCAGGCTAAGTAGCGAATGTTGGTTAATTCTGCTTGGATTTCTTCTTGAAATTCGCGTTGGAGGGCTTCAAAACTGGTTTCACCAAATTCAACGCCGCCACCCAATGCACGGTAAAATTTATCTTGCTTGACTGGATCGTAACCTTCGGAGAGCAAAGTGCGATTGTTGCTATCTCTAATTAGTCCTAGGGCAAGAACGCGGATTGTACCTTCTTTATACATTATTTTCTCTAATTATCATAAATAAATGAAGGACGACTATCGCTATCTTCAACTGGCCAATCTGGATTTTCGCCGCCAATGTAAACTTCATCAATGGTGACATATTCTACACCAAGCTGAGTGAGGGCGTTAATCAGAATATCAAGGGCGATCGCATCGGAAGTTCCTAAGTCAAACCAACACCGCGCCCAATCTCCGTTGTATTCAAATTCACCCATATTGTGCATTAGGGCCAACAAACTATTTTGATAGCCATCTTGGTCATAATGTAAATAGCTAATATCAAGTCCCGTTTCTTGTACTTGGAGATTTTCGGCGTTGAAAGCACCCAGTTTACCCAAATAAAACCAAGAATCAAAAAGTTCTTCTACAAACTGCTTTTCACGCTCGGAAGGAACTGTGCTAAACCTCAACCAAATCCAGATATCAAAAGGATTAATCTCACGGAATTCGATCTTCATGTTTATTTAAATATCCAGATTAGTTTTACCCAAAGTCATTTTAGAAGAACTTGGGGAGTTAGGAGTTAGGAGTTAGGAGTTGGGAGTTGGGAGTTGGGAGTTGGGAGTTATACCAATTCTGTATGAGGCTGCGCCTTCTCGGTTCAGCCGTCGAGAGGCTGGAGCTACACCTACAAAGCCAACCGTTAGGTGGCGGGCATTCGGCGCATCTTTATAAAGAAATGGTATTAGGAGTTGGGAGTTATGAGTTAGAAGTTGGGAGTTAGCAATTTAAAATTGAGAATTATTAACATGAGGCAAACCTTTAAGTTTTATTTTTCAATGTCATGGGGCTGGGTTCCTAATTCTTGGCTAATTTTTTTTGCTGTTCTTCGACGCTCGCGTTTTATTTGTTTGACTAAACTTGGCGGTAGTTGAGATTTTTTCTCTAATGCTTGGTCAAAATGAGTAAGTGCTTGTTGCATCAAAAGTGGGTTTTTCTGTTTTTTACCTTGTTCGCGGAGAATTTGTGCTTTGAGATAGTACAATTCTGGATTATCGGATGTTATTTTGAGAGCACGATTGGCGTATGTTAAGGCTTGGGGATATTTTTTTAAGTCTCTGTAAGCTATAGCTATACCCCTATCTACTAAGTACTGAGGACCTGCATTTTCTTCCAATCTCTTAATTGCTTGTTGGGGGTTGGCGAAAGGCAAGTTTACAGCCAACATTAAATCCATATAACCCTTGATTAAATTGAGTTCTGGATCTGTAGGAGAAATGGCTTCGGCTTTGTCTAAATGATTGTAAACTTCTCGCAAACGACTAAGTGCTTTTGGCGCACCGCTAACCGTACCTTCACGGGTGAGAATTACTGCTCCTTTTAAAAAATGACCGACAGCAGCGTATAAATTGCCACGTAAGGGGTCTGATGCAATCAATTTTTTTGCTGTATCTAAAGTCTTGACGCTGTAAGATTCTAATGTAGTTAAATCCTGATTATTATAAGCTAAAGATGCCTGCATGGCGTAAGCTAGAGGTTCGTTTGGCTCCTCTGATATTGCTTGTTGTAAATACTTTTGTGCTGTTTGATAGTTACCTTGCTCAAAAATTGCTTTAAACGCGGCTTCGGTACGATCGCCAATATTACGCGGTCGATCGCGGGGAAAAGGATCTGCGGCTGTCGAAGGATTTACCCATAGATTTAGTGCTACTACAGTTGCAAAAGCAACTCGAGCAAGACTTACAAGTTTTTTGGAGGTAGTTGCAGGTAAAACAGAAAATTTTTCAGTCACGATCAACCTCAGAATTATTACTGTTGAATGGGTTTAATATATTACTTATAATTACGTGAATGGTTTACCGTTACCCCGTGTATATTCACGCACAAATTTTATAAATAATTTGACGGGCACCCATAAGAATTTTTTTTAGAATCAAAAAATTCTTATGGGAACCCTTGACTGGGTAGATTTAAAAGGGTTCCCAGGTTTTTTTGTAACTAATAGTAAGGGGCGATCGGTCTGTCACAATAAGTAGAGATGCTTGTTGAATGATGTATCCGTAAATAATATATCGGTTTTCGGTTGAGGGTCGCACAATTTGAAATCTTACCTCAATCCGCGCCCCTCTAGGCTTAAAACTCAAAGATCAATTTTGATTTGTGTAACTGACTCAAGTGAAATCCGCTATCTCTTTTGAGGAAATGGTTTGGGGATTTTTCGGAACTGTGTCTGTAGTTCTAGTTTAGTTAATTAATAAGTGACTAATTTTCAGTAATCGTAACCAATGCTCTATCTCAGAAATTTAATTTATCATCCTACTGCTACCCAAAATGCGATTCTCAAATCAATTAATTTAGATTTAGCACCTCAAAAATTGGGTTTAATTATAGGGCCAAGTGGTTCTGGAAAAAGTACATTGCTTGAAATGCTATCTGGATTAGCAGAGCCTACATCTGGCTCGCTGTTTTGGCGAGAACAGGAATTAATAGCCGAAGAAATGCAGCAATTAGCTGGGTTGGTGTTTCAATTTCCAGAGCGTCATTTTTGTGGGGGTACGATTTTAGAAGAGTTACGTTTAGGACACCCAGAGTTAGGGGTAGAGCGAGTTAGACAAGCATTAAGTCAAGTTGGATTAGAACATTTATCTTTTTCAACATCACCCCACGCCTTAAGTGGGGGACAGCAAAGGCGTTTGGCTTTAGCAGTACAATTAATTCGTCAGCCACATTTATTGTTATTAGACGAACCTACAGCGGGTTTAGATTGGTCGATGCGTCGCCAACTGGTAAATTTATTAGCGAAATTAAAAGAACATTGGACTTTGTTAGTTGTAACCCACGATGCAGGAGATTTATTACCAATTGCTGATAGTTGCTGGACTTTAAGTCATGGTGAATTGGAATCAATCTCGCCAGGTGCACTCAAAGCTAAAGTTAAAGAATCTGAAGCTGCTGTATGATCTCGTGAAGGAGATGGGGAGACAAGGGGACGTTTAATTACTCCTAGCTACTGACTATTAACTACTAACTCATAACTCTTAACTAATAACTGTTAACTCATAGCGTTAGACTGGCTATTAGATAAGATTTGTTGGTTTAAATATGTCGGCAGTAACTAAATCCTCCCTTCGCGAACAACAACACTCCCTTATTCGGCAGTTAGCTGATACTGTCGAAAAAGTTTGGCGTAAGCACTTAGACTTATCTCCTTACAATTTACCTGCTGAGTTAGGGTATGTGGAAGGTAAGTTAGAAGGTGAAAAACTCACAATTGAAAATCGGTGTTATCAAACTCCCCAGTTCCGTAAGTTACATATGGAACTTGCAAAAGTTGGTCCAATGTTGGATATTTTGCATTGCGTAATGTTTCCTCGTGCCGAATATGACTTACCGATGTTTGGTTGCGATTTGGTAGGCGGTAAAGGTCAAATTAGTGCCGCGATCGCCGATTTGTCTCCGCTTCGTATGAGGGGTACTTTACCATCTAATTACAATATTGCACTCAGTGCGCTACCTGCGCTTAATTTCTCTCAACCTCGCGAATTACCCCAATGGGGAGACATTTTTTCTGAGTTTTGTATTTTTGTACGCCCTAGTTCTCCCAAAGAAGAACAAATGTTTCTCTCACGGGTGGAGAATTTTTTGGAAATTCATTGTCAAAATGCTATTGCAGCAAAACCCGTTTCACCGGAAACAGCAAATAAACTGCTTGAAGGGCAGTTAAATTACTGCACTAAACAACAGCAAAATGATAAAACTCGACGCGTTTTAGAAAAAGCCTTTGGTTCAGATTGGGCTGAATACTATATGACAACTGTTTTATTTGATATTCCTTCGTGAATAGTTATAGTACTGCCGTCATCATTTGTAAGAATTGAAAAATCCGGTTTTTTGATGAACCGGTTTTTCAATGCCACACTTTTCTATAGCTATATATAATTCTTTTGGCGTGTTTTTAGCGATTAAATCACGTTTTTTGTCATTTATTCTTCTAAATAGATTTACTAATCTGTAGATTCTGTTACGTTTTATAAAAAATTCCCAATGTAGAATTTATGTAGTTTGAGTAAAGCATCGATATATAATAATTGAGATATACAAAATATCAAGGATAAAATAAATTGTATGCGCGTTTATTAGAGTAGAAAATTCTCAATTAATTATCCTTTAAGTTCACAGCTTGTTCCATAAGTGTGTAAAAATTACCTCTACGATAAAATACTTGTTATCAACATATAAATGAGCAAAAATAGATTATAATCTACATAAAACTGTTATACAGAATAATATTCTTTCGTCTGATTTGAAATCATTATTTTTAGCAGGTAATTATCACTATTATTGAAAAAAAATTATTGTATAAATATGTTATAGGATGAAGAAAGTTTAGAC